>CALRLJ020000420.1:0-3466 GCA_943368635.1 Sediminibacterium ginsengisoli
GTCGCTGCGCTCCGACGATGCCGCAAAAAAGGTCAGCGCCCATGCGCTGCTGTTCGAGGAATTCCTGGTCCGCGAGGCCGAGACCGGCCAGTTGAAGCTACCACTCGGCGCCATCGAGAAAAACGCGCTGGTCCACGGCCATTGCCACCAGAAATCCTTCGGGGCCTTCGCGCCAGTGGAAAAGATCCTGCGGCTGGTGCCCGGCCTGAAAGTCGAGAAAATCGAATCGAGCTGCTGCGGCATGGCCGGTGCCTTTGGCTACGGCGCGGACACCTACGACGTTTCGATCCAGATGGCGGAAGCATCCCTGCTCCCCGCTGTGCGCAAGGCGGACGATAACGCGCTGATCGTGGCCGATGGAACATCCTGCCGCCATCAAATCAAGGACGGTTCGGGCCGTGGCGCATTGCACGTCGCCCGCGTCCTTGCCATAAGCTTGGACAACGGCGCGGCGAAAGCCTCTGCACTTTCTTAAAGCCCCCACAAAGGACGTATTTGATGACCGACCTGACCCTCGACGCTGCCCGCAAGATTTCCGACGCCGCTCTGGCCAAATGCCGGGAGATGAAGTTGAAGCCGATGGCTATCGCCATTCTCGACGCGCGCGGCACGCTCAAGACTTTCATCGCCGAAGACAACACCAGCCTGCTGCGCGGCGAAGTCGCCCACGGCAAGGCCTACGGCGCGCTGGCACTGGGCATGGGATCGCGCGCGATTTTCAAGCGCGCTACCGAGCAGCCCTATTTCGTCGATGCCATCAACACCATGGCGCGCGGCGCGCTGGTGCCGGTGCCCGGCGGCGTTCTCATCAATGACAAGGACGGCAACCTGCTCGGTGCCATCGGCATCAGCGGCGACACCTCCGACAACGATGAAACCGCAGCACTCGCCGGCATTGCCGCCGCTGGTCTGGTCGGCAACGCCGGATAATCTCTCCGGAGAGCAAGATGACGTTTCCACGCGCCTCGTCCGCCCTTTCGCGCTTCACGGTGCTTGATCTGACCCGGATTCGCTCCGGGCCAACCGCCGTGCGCCAATTGTCGGACTGGGGCGCGAACGTCATCAAGATCGAAGCACCGACCGATCTCGCCGACAGCGAGCAGCCGGGCGGCCCGCGGCAGGGACCGGATTTCCAGAACCTGCATCGCAACAAGCGCGCGATGACGCTGAACCTGAAAGACCCGAAAGGTCTTGAGGTGTTCAAGCGCCTCGCCGTCAAGGCCGACGTGATCGTCGAGAACTTCCGTCCCGACGTGAAGGCCAAGCTCGGCATCGATTACGAGAGCATGCGCGCGATCAATCCGCGCATCGTCTATGCCAGCATTTCCGGTTTCGGTCAGGACGGCCCTTATGCCAAGCGCCCCGGCTTCGACCAGATTGCGCAAGGCATGGGCGGGCTGATGTCGATTACCGGATTGCCAGGACAAGGGCCGGTACGCGCCGGGATTCCGGTCGCGGACCTCACGGCGGGATTGTTCTGTGCGCTCGGCATCATGACCGCGCTGCTGGAGCGCGATGTTTCCGGCGAAGGTCAGTGGGTGCAGACTTCGCTGTTGCAGGCGCAGATTTTCATGCTCGACTTTCAGGCCGCGCGCTGGCTGGTGGACGGCGATGTGCCGAAACAGGCGGGCAACAATCACCCGACCAGCATTCCAACCGGCGTGTTCAAGACCAGCGACAGCTTTATCAATATCGCCACCACCGGCGGCGCAATCTGGGCGCGCTTTACGCAGGCCATCGAGGCGCCCGACCTGTTCAAGCATCCCGACTACGCGACGATCGCGCTGCGCTCGAAGAACCGCGATGCGCTTAACGCCGCCATCGGCGCGTATATGGCGAAGCGCACGACCAGCGAATGGGTCAAGATCCTCAACGACGCCGGCGTGCCCTGCGGTCCGATCAACTCCATCGATCAGGTGTTCGATGACGAGCAGGTGAAACATCTCGGTATCGCGCAGCAATTGCCGGACGCAGGCAAGCACCTCGTCGGCCAGCCTTTCACGCTGTCGCGCACGCCGAGCCGCATGGCCGCGCGCCCGCCGCTCGTCGGCGAGCAGACCCGCGACGTGTTGACGGAATTCGGTTTCAGTGAACAGGAGATTGCCTCGCTTCAGCAAAGCAAGGTCGTCTGAACTTAAGGAAACTATCGATGGCTTCGACCGACAAGGTGATCTCCCGCAAGGACGGCAACGTCGGCTATGTGATTTTCAACAATCCCGAGCGCCGCAACGCAATGTCGCTGGAAATGTGGGAAGCCTGCACCCGGCTGATGACCGAGTACGCGAAGGACGACAGCATCCGCGTGGTGGTGCTGGCCGGCGCTGGCGACAAGGCTTTCGTCGCGGGCGCGGACATCTCCAAGTTCGGCGACGAACGCGCATCGGAGGAAGGCGTCAAGAAATACAATGAGGCGGTCGAGGCCGCCTATGCCAGCGTGCATGAGTTTCCGAAGCCGACCATCGCAATGATCCGCGGTTTCTGCGTCGGCGGCGGCATGGGACTGGCAAGCTGTTGCGACCTGCGTATTTGCTCGGAAGATGCTCGCTTTGCAGTACCTGCCGCCAAACTCGGCCTCGGTTACGGCTATCCCGGCGTGAAGCGGCTGATGGATGTGGTCGGGCCGTCGTTCACCAAGGAAATCTTCTTCACGGCGCGGCTGTTCGAGGCGATGGAGGCCGTCGAGATGGGTCTCGTCAACCGCGTCGTCGAAAACCACGAACTCGAATTCTACGTGAAAAACTATGCCGCCACGATCGCCGCCAATGCGCCGCTGACGGTGGACTCGATCAAGTTCATTGTTGGAGAGGCCTGCAAGGACGAAAGCCAGCGCGACATGAAGCGCTGCGACGACGTGGTTCAAGCCTGCTTCAAGAGTGCCGACTATGAAGAAGGCCGCTCCGCCTTCATGGAAAAGCGCAAGCCGGTGTTCAAGGGACGCTAAGAACGCTGTTTTAAGTGGGCATGATCTTTTCCGAAAACCGGTTCCCACTTTTCGGGATCATGCCCCTCGCGCCACGTCCATCACTCGCAAGGCACTTCGAACCTCAGCCGTCGTGGCCGGTTCGCCGCCCGCGGCGCGAACGCGCTGCACGGCGTCCTTCACCAGCGCCTCGTTGGTCTGGCTGCTTCCCCAGTGAATGTCTTCAAGGCCGACGCGAACATGACCGCCGCGCGCCACCGTGTGCGAAACCAACGGTGTGATGTCGACGCCGAGGCCCGCGATCATCCACGGCGCGCCGGGTGCAGTCTCCGCCAGAAGCATCAGATGCGTGTCGAGATACGCATTGCGCGGCGGGAAGCCC
Source organism: Sediminibacterium ginsengisoli (assembly GCA_943368635.1). Lineage (GTDB taxonomy): Bacteria > Pseudomonadota > Alphaproteobacteria > Rhizobiales > Xanthobacteraceae > Afipia. The sequence goes on from CALRLJ020000420.1 coordinate 3,303, forward strand.
CAGGCGAACTCCTCCGAGAACATCAAGCGATAGATCGGCGTCGGTGACGGCGGCGCGATGGCGGCCAGCGCAGCGCCGAGCCGCGTGAAGCCCGGCTCATAGATCGCGTAGCTAGGATGAACATTGTGGGCGCGCGCGATCCGCATGCCCTCCATAATGTCCGC
>CALRLJ020000421.1:0-3451 GCA_943368635.1 Sediminibacterium ginsengisoli
GACCTTTCGGCTGGCTTCCGGCGCTATAAGCACGAAACTTCCCCGCGCCGACCTTGTTCAGGATCGCTTCACCGATCACCGAGCGTGCGGAATTGCCGGTGCAAAGGAACAGCACGTTGTAGATTTGGTCTGACATTGGAATCTCTAGCAGCAAGCGGGAGCCGCAGCGGGCTTTATTTCCGGGGCACAGCACGCGGATTTTTTGTCGTGGGCAATGCGGGCTTCGTTCTCGCCCGTTCCGTCGCCGTAGTTGGTGCTCTCGCCCTTGGTGAGGAAAGTTTCCCATGAGATGCCGGCGGGATCGCCGATCCACGATTTCTCCGACTTGGAATAACAGCAGGCCGTGTCGCCCTGCTCGATGATGTCACCGCCCGCAGCGCGCAGCCGCGCGTAAACCTGCTGCAACTCCTCCGCATCTTCTACCTGAATGCCGAGATGATCGAGACCGGCTTCGCGGCCCCGCGCGGAAATCGCGAAATTGACGTGCGGATCGTCGAGCATCCACTTGGCATAGTCGGGTTTAACGACCGCCGGCTGCGCGTCGAACAATGCCGAATAGAAGCCGATTGACTGGGTGAGATCGTTGACCGCGACGTGAACATGCAGGCGTTTCATGGATCGTTCCTTTATGCAGTAACCGTCGTGCGCTTACGCGCGGGTTTGCAGGCGACAGCCGGGGCACACTCGACGGCGCCGCCGCAGCAGTTTTCAGTGAGGTATCCGATCAGGCCGTTCATGGTGTCGAACTGCGCCGCGTAGATCATCGAACGCCCGTCGCGGCGCACCGTGACAAGGCCGGCTTCACGCAAGCGATCCAGGTGAAACGTCAGCGCATTCGGGGAAATTCCAAGCGACGCGGCCACCTCGCCGGCAGGCAGCCCCTCCGGCCCGGCTTGCACCAGCAGCCGGTAGGCATCGAGCCTGTTTTCTTGCGAAAGGGCGGCCAGCGCCGCCAGAATGTCTGGCTTGTTCATATTTCAATGATTATTGAAATATTGTCTCGCCGGCAAGAGTTATTTCAAGGATTATTGAAATAACATTCAGTTCAAACAAAACCCCGGCACGCGGCCGGGGTTTGGACATTTACGGCTGCTGCCAGCGAAATCCGTCCAGTTCATTCTTGGAATCGGTTCCTCATCGCGAAACCATCGTTGGCTATTCAGCCAGTAAGGGCGCACAGTCTTTCCATGCTAAACAATAAGGCGACCGCCGGGCGCATCTCATGACCATGAGAACGCGGCGGGAGACGGTCACTTTCAAATATCCGGCGCGGATCAAGGGCATTGAACGCCTGCTTGCCGCGGGTGCGTATGAGGTCGTGACCGACGAGGAAATGATCGAAGGTCTCTCGTTTCCAAGTTTCCGGCGTGTCGCCACCATGATCATGGTGCCGGGCGCGCCGCCGCATCACCATTCGATGGAAATGCTCGCGATTGGTCCCGTCGATCTTGCTGATGCACAGCATCGGGATGCGGTGGCAGCAAATGTCTGACGACCCGGTCGAGCTCGATTCCCATCGCGGCATGGCTGCACAGAAAGCGACCGGGCTGCGACGGGTAGTCGCCGATGCGGAAGCTCATGCTGCCACCTTGCGCGAACGCCAACTAGAAATCGAGACGCAGCTTCTGGATGCACCTGCGGTGTCGTGGCCCGAGGCGGCGGCCAAGGCGCGATATGTCCTGAATCTCTACTACGCGACGCTGAGTCCGCAGGATACGCATCATCGCGATCTTGTCGCATCTGTCCTGAAGGACTTCGCCAGACTCGACAGCGAAAGCTGATATTTTCGATATTCGATTGTTTTCCGCGAACGATTGATCCTGAAACTCATCCAGACGTTCAGCGGGAACGTGAGGGTTTATAAATGCTCGATATGACAACCAAGGATCTGTCGTCACGGCACGTCAAGTTAGAGGAATCGCTCCGGCTTGGAGTGGTGTCCGGATGGTACACCACCAAGATGAGCGGTACGTTCGTTACTGGTCCACACGCTACCGAGCAGGAAGCGGCCTTGAAAATCGCAGAACTGAGACCGCCCGTTCCACCCGCTCCGAAGCGCAAGTCATGACACCCGATTGCTACACAGGAATGATCTATGAGTACTGTGCGACATCTCGCCCCGCTACGTGATGTAGAGAGCGAAAACGATCAGCTTCGGCAACTGCTGATTCAGGCAGGTGTCGAAGCCCACGCTCACGATGTTGCTGCGAAATTGCAGACCGTTCTGATCGGCGAGCTTCATCATCGCGTGAAGAACATGCTGGCGATTGCATCGGCCATCGCTTCGCAAAGCCTGCGCGGTGCGCCGAGCGTCGAAGCGGCGGCGAAAACAATCGCCAGCCGTCTTGCAGCGCTTGGTGTTTCGCACGACCTTCTGATCCGCGAAAGCTGGACAGGGGCAGGTTGTCACTCGCTGATCGAAAACGCGATCTTGGCTTTTCAGACCGAGGGGCTGAAGCAATTTTCCATCACCGGCGAGAACATTGCGATTTCGTCCGGACCGGCCGTGGCGTTGTCGATGGTCATTCACGAACTGTGCACAAACGCGCTTAAATATGGCGCGCTGTCGGTGGCGGAAGGGCGCGTCTCGATCGTCTGGGCGGTGGATGCCGAGGCGGGACGCTTTAAGCTTGAATGGCGCGAGAGCAATGGCCCCGCCGTCATCGAGCCGAAAGAAAAAAGTTTCGGCAGTCGTTTCATCGAGCAGGCGCTGCCCGGCCAACTGCACGGCGAGGCGCGACTGATCTTCGAGCCATCCGGCCTCGTCTGCGACGTCAATATCCCGATCGCCTCGCTGCAGGAGCCAGTGATCGCGCTCAAGTGAGCGCATCCGATAGAAATCCGGCACCGCCGGATCGTTCTTACAATGATTGGAACAACGTGTCTGAAATCAAGATTCGCGTCGGCTACGAGATGATCTACGAGTTTCCGCAGCCAACGCCGATGATCATGGTGATGGGTGTGCATTTCACCCGCGCTTCGGATGTGATTACGCCTGATTATCTCACAGTCACGCCGTCCGTGCCGATTGCTCCCTATCGTGATGGTTTCGGCAACTGGTGCAGCCGCATGGTCGCGCCAGCGGGGCAAGTGCGTCTGTTCGCCGACGGCCTGGTGCGCGACAGCGGCGAGCCTGATATCTCCGTCCCGTCTGCCATTCAGCATCGCGTCGAGGATCTACCTGCCGAAACCATCGTTTATCTTCTTGGCAGCCGCTATTGCGAGACCGATCGCCTGTCCGACATCGCGTGGAAGCTGTTTGAAAACACCACGCCAGGTTATGCGCGCGTGCAGGCGATCTGCGACTTCGTGCACAACCATATCAAGTTCGGTTATGAGCACGCGCGAGCAACCAAGACAGCGTATGAAGTTTATCAGGAAGGCCAGGGAGTCTGCCGCGACTACGCACATCTGGCGGTGACATTCTGCCGCTGCATGAACATTCCGGCGC
>CALRLJ020000422.1:0-3443 GCA_943368635.1 Sediminibacterium ginsengisoli
GGCGTTCGGCTGATCCTGCCAATTCTTGTTATCCCGGCGAAAGCCGGGACGACATCATAAATGCCAAAGCTTCTCCGCGACCCTTTCGGTTAACAAGACGTTTACGACGCTAGGCTAGCGTGGCGGCCGAACAAGGCCTCCATCATGTCGATCGCCATCAATCCCGTTTTTCCGGTTGTCGCCGCCCAGGGCGTGGCGGCGGGCGTGGCCTTGCAGCCGGGCACGGTGATTGACGCGACCGTGCTCAAGCAGCTCGACGCCAATCTGGTGCGCATCGCGATTGCAAACCTGACCATTGAAGTGCTGTCGGAAGTGCCGTTGCAGGTGGGGCAGGCACTGCAACTGGCGGTGTCGCAGACCCCGCAGGGCGTGCGGCTTCAGATCGTGCCGGGCGAGGGCGATGCGCCAGCTTCCACGTCAGCCGGTGCCGCGAAGACCGATACCGTCAGCGTGCCGAAGGCCGATGTGCCGGTGCAGGCCGCCGCCGCAGGCCGCGTGCTGACAAATCTTGAAGCGCTTGCGGTGTCAGCCGCAGTGCAGACCGCAGCCGCGCGGCAGGGCAGCCTGTCGCCGCTGTTCGCAAATCTCGGCGTGGCGGCGTCATCGCCGGTGCTGCCGCAGACCCTTCAGCAGGCCGCCGCGCAACTTCTGGCGCAGCGCACGCCACTTAGCGAGAACCTGACCGGCGATGCGCTGAAAACAGCATTCCGGAATTCGGGTCTGTTTCTGGAGCAGGGCCTTGCCTCATCGCAGGCTACGAACAATCCCGATCTCAAAGCCGCCTTGATCGTGTTTCGCCAGACCGTCGCGTCGTGGCTCGGCAATGCGCCTGCGCCGGAGAGTGCCGCTTCACCGCAACCGTCGAACGTGCCGCCCTCGGCCGCACCGCCGCTGTCGCCGGAGACCGAGGCCGCCGAGATTTTGCTGCCGCAAGCGCCGGTGCGGATTGCTGAAGACGCCGCCGAACTCGACGGCAAGATTCGCATCTATGCACCGAACGAACCGCTGCCGACTGCGGCGAACCGCGCAGCCGCAGCGGGCGCCGGGCTGACCTCGCTGCAGGAGGTCTTGCAGGGATTTCCGAAAGGTGTGCAGGACGCCGTCGCAAATCTGCTCGACAATGAAGCCCATGCTGGCACGGCGCAACACGCAGCCGAAGGCGACGATGCGATCGCACGCACCAACGTGCCGCCGCCGCCGTTTCGCGGCTCCGAAACCAGCGCCCAGTCCGTCGCGCTTCCATCGCTCGCACCGGACGATGCGCCGACGACGGTCGCGCATCGCCTGATCGAGGACACCGACGCGGCATTGGCGCGGCAAACGCTGTTGCAGGTCGCCTCGTTGCCGGTCGATATGCCCGGCGCGAAAAACGATCAGACCGTGCCGCGCTGGAATTTTGAGATTCCATTTGCCACGCCGCAAGGCACCGCCGTGGCGCAGTTCGAGATTTCGCGCGATGGCGCGGGCAATGAGGTCGCAGCTGCCAGCCGCGTCTGGCGTGCGCGGTTTTCGCTCGATGTCGAGCCGAGCGGTCCGGTGCATGCGTTGGTGACGTTGAGCAATGGGCGAACATCGGTGAGGATGTGGGCCGAACGGCCCGCAACAGCCGCGCAACTGCGTATCAACGCGCCGCAACTGTCGCATGCCTTGCGTGAAGCAGCGCTTGAGCCGGGCGACATCGTGATCGGAGAGGGCGCGCCGCCGAAAGCCGCGCCGCCACCGGCCGGGCATTTTCTGGATCGCGCGCTGTGAGCATCGACACCAAAAACCGGCTGGCGGTCGCACTTCACTATGACAAGAAGGGCGCGCCGCGCGTCGTTGCCAAGGGCAAGGGCACGATCGGCGAGAAGATCATCGAGATCGCCAAAGAGAACGACATTCCCATTCAGGAGAATGAAGTGCTGGCGGGCGCGCTGTCCAATGTCGAAGTCGGCGACGAGATTCCCGCCGAACTCTACAAGGGCGTGGCGGAAGTTCTGATTTTCGTCATGCGGCTTACGGGACGCTTGCGTTAAAGCGCGGGCGCTGGCCCGAAGAACCCGATGATTTTCACCAGCCGCCCGTCTGGACCAATTTCGCCGAAATCGATCGACGTGTCGCCGGCAGCGCCGTCGGCCTGCACCAGCCGCCACAGGAATCGCACCACGTTGTGGTGGATGTCGATTCCGCTCATGAACTCGAGTCGAGCGCCGGGCCGTGTGGCTTGCATCTTTCCAATGTGACTGTCGAGCGCGTCGCGTCCCGTCAGGTCGGCCCGCGGATCGACATAGACGGCATTATCGGCCCAGCACTGGACGAGCAGCTTCTGGCGGGCCGCGGCATCGGTCTCGTTCCATGCCGCCATGTAGTGCGTCACGATGGCGGCTATATTTCCGGTGGTCATAAGGCTCTCCCTGGCAACACATTCCTATCAGTTCGATCTTGGCCGGAGCAACGGCATGTCATGCTTTCACCATGATATGCGTCAATTTAACTCCACGAAATCCACTCACAGGTGCCGTCCGTGATTCATCGTCGCCATGCGCTTTCGCTTGTTGCCGCCGTCGCCGTTCTTCCTGTTCGCGCTTTCGCCGAACCCGCGCCGAAGAGCGAAGTCCGCGCCAGCCTTTTGAAGCATTTTGCCGATGAAGGTACCGTCGGCACGTTCGCCGCCTACAAGGCTGACGACAATGCGTTCCTGGTGAGCGACACCACGCGCACCCGCGAAGCCGTGCTCCCTGCATCCACCTACAAGATCCCGCATTCGGTCATCGCGCTGGAAACCGGCGTCGTGTCCGATCCGGACAAGGATATTTTCAAGTGGGACGGCAAGACCTACGCCATCAAGGAATGGAACAAGGATCACACCCTGCGCACCGCCATCGCGGCGTCGGCCGTGCCTGTGTATCAGCAGATCGCGCGGCGGATCGGCGCGGAGCGGATGCAGAAATATCTCGATGCTTTCGACTACGGCAATCGCAACATCGGCGGCGGCATCGAGCGCTTCTGGCTCACCGGGGATTTGCGCATCTCGCCGATGCAGCAGCTCGCATTTCTCGACAAGCTGCGCCGCCGCACGCTACCGGTGTCGAAGCGCGCGCAGGATCTGACCGCGGACATTCTGCCAGTGACCAAATTCGGCGACAGCCTCATCCGCGCCAAGACCGGCCTGATCGGCGTCGATGACCGCACGGCGATGAGCGGCATCAAAAGCTCGCTGGGCTGGCTGGCCGGCTGGGCCGAGAAGGGCAGCGCCCAGACTGTGTTCGCGCTCAATCTCGATATTCGCGAACCCCGACACGCCGCCAGCCGCATCAAGATCGCACAGCAATGCCTGTCCGACATAGGTGCCATCTGACACTTTGTCCGGTTTCGCGCCTCCGTGAAACCGGCTAGGCTCCTGCCAATCAGAAAAATCAGGGAGCCGAAACCATGTCATCTTCAGCCGCAGCGAAAATCGTACC
>CALRLJ020000423.1:0-3435 GCA_943368635.1 Sediminibacterium ginsengisoli
GAAGGGCCGGCACTGTCGCGCCGGCTCTCCTTGGTTTTCTGCTCAATCGTCGAATTCGTCGTCATCGCCCCTTGGCGCCATTGAGCTGGTCGTCGCCCGCTGCAGGAATTGCGGCGTGTGCTGACGAGGTTCGCGCGGTTCGCGAGGAGCAGGGCGCTCGCTCGGGTCGCGGCCGAGCTTGGATTGTAGCTGGACCAGATCCGTAAAGACATCCGCCTGGCGGCGCAATTCATCGGCGATCATCGGCGGTTGGCTCGAAATTGTGGAGATCACCGTGACCCGCACGCCGCGGCGCTGCACGGCCTCGACCAGCGAGCGGAAATCGCCGTCGCCCGAGAACAGCACCATCTGATCGATGCTTTCGGCCAGCTCCATGGCATCGACAGCGAGTTCGATGTCCATGTTGCCCTTCACCTTGCGGCGTCCGGAAGCGTCGATGAATTCCTTCGTTGCCTTGGTCACAACGGTATAGCCGTTGTAGTCGAGCCAATCGATCAGCGGCCGGATCGACGAGTATTCCTGATCCTCGATAATAGCGGTGTAGTAGAAGGCCCGGACGAGAGTGCCACGACTCTGAAACTCAAGAAGCAGCCTTTTATAATCTATGTCGAAACCAAGGGTCTTCGCTGTTGCGTATAGGTTGGCACCGTCAATAAACAGCGCGATCTTGTTCGTGGCAGAAGGCATCAGTTTTTTCTCGCATCGTTGTTATCGTATGTATTCTTGGCGCGTATCCATCACCGCGCATTCCCATTCAATTTCAGTTGTTATTCGCCAGAAGGTTTAGAGAAGATAAAGGTCAGAAATATTGTCTGCGATGGTGGCGCGGCACCGCAGGACGTTTCTGATGAAGCAATGAAGCTATTTCTTGTCCATGGGACTAATTGACCCCAGCCATGCTTCCCCCGAGGTTAACCAGAGGGGCCATTTTACTCGCCTTTTCGAAATTGATGCTTGCGGAAAGGCCCCGGTCGCTATACCTAGCGCGCATAGCGACATATTTTCAGATCCAGACCCGGAGCGGCTGCCGATGGCGCGCGTCACTGTTGAAGATTGTATCGATAAGGTCGACAACCGGTTCGACCTTGTCCTGCTGGCCGCGCACCGTGCGCGGATGATTTCCTCAGGGTCGCCCCTGACCATCGACCGCGATAATGACAAGAATCCCGTCGTTTCGCTGCGCGAAATCGCCGATACGACCATTTCCCCCGAGGATTTGCGGGAAGAACTGGTCCATTCGCTGCAGAAATTCGTCGAAGTGGACGAGCCGGAACCCGATACGGTGCCTCTGATTGGGTCTGCTGGAGCCTCCGTGGACGCCGACGACACCGAAGTGGCAGTCGAGCGGATGACGGAAGAGGAACTCCTGAAGGGCCTGGAAGGCCTGGCGCCTCCCGAAGAGCAACCCGAAGAAGACGAATAAGGCGCACGAAGACGAACTTTCCAGCGTTTGACGCTGTTTTTACTAAAGGCCCGGGCAAATTGTCCGGGCCTTTGCATTTATTGACATTTTTTGCGTCTTCCTTGCGATTACCGGCGAACCGGCGATATTGTGAATGACGGTTCCCTTTTCGGGGGCCGGAGTCGAGGCGAACACGCGAATGGCAATCGGGCGGCGAAACCAGCCCCAAATGCAGGCGGCGACCGAAGCGGTCGCAGCGGTTCCACCTGCGCCCCCGCCGGTACCGGCCAAGAAGCCTGCCCGGACTAAAATGATGCGCCAATATGACCTGGTGGACCGGGTTCGCGCCTACAATCCGAACACCGACGAAGATCTGCTTAACAGGGCCTACGTCTACGCCATGATGGCCCACGGCGAGCAGAAGCGGGCCTCGGGAGATCCGTATTTTTCGCACCCGTTAGAGGTCGCCGCGATTCTCACCAACCTGAAGCTGGACGACGCGACCATCGTCGCGGCCCTGCTTCACGACACCATCGAAGACACCGAATCGACCCGCACCGAAATCGACCAGATGTTCGGTCAGGAGATCGGTGCGCTGGTGGAGGGGCTGACAAAGCTCAAGCGGCTCGAACTGGTGTCCCGCGAAGCCAAGCAGGCCGAGAACCTGCGCAAGCTGCTGCTGGCGATCGCCGACGACGTGCGCGTGCTGCTTATCAAGCTCGCCGACCGGCTGCACAACATGCGGACGATGGAGTTCATGCCGGCGGCGTCGCGCCACCGCATCGCTGAGGAAACGCTCGACATCTATGCGCCGCTCGCAGGCCGCATGGGTATGCAGGAAATGCGCGAGGAACTCGAGGATCTGTCGTTCAAAGTGATCGATCCCGAAGCGCATTTGGTGGTCGTGCAGCGGCTGGATGCGCTCGAAGCGCGCGACCGCAACCTGATCGGCGAGATCGAGGCGCAACTATCCGCCAAGCTCGCCAAGAACGGCATCAACGCGCACGTGAAAGGGCGTCGCAAGCAGCCGTTCTCGATCTGGGTGAAGATGGAGCGCAAGTCCGTCGGCTTCGAGCAGCTATCCGACATCTTCGGATTTCGCATCGTCGTCAACAGTATCGCAGAAGTCTATCGCACCGTCGGCATCGTGCATACGACGTGGCCGGTGGTGCCGGGACGTTTCAAGGATTATATCTCGACGCCGAAGCAGAACGACTATCGCTCGATCCACACCACGGTGATCGGTCCCGGCAAGCAGCGCGTCGAACTGCAGATCCGCACCGAGGAGATGGATCGGGTCAACGAGTATGGTATCGCGGCCCATGCGATCTACAAGGATGGCGTCGGTTCACCGACCGAGCGGCTCAGGCTGGAATCCAACGCATTTGCGTGGCTGCGGCACACGGTTGAAGTGCTTTCGGAAAGTGCCAATCCGGAAGAATTTCTCGAACACACCAAGATGGAGTTGTTCCACGATCAGGTGTTCTGCTTCACGCCGAAGGGCAAGCTGATCGCGCTGCCGCGCCATGCCAACGTGATCGATTTCGCTTACGCCGTACATACTGACGTCGGCAACAGTGCTGTCGGGTGCAAGATCAACGGCAAATTCGCGCCATTGTCGTCCGAGCTGCAAAACGGCGACGAGGTGGAAGTGCTGACTTCGCAGGCGCAATCGGCGCCGCCGACGGCCTGGGAGTCGCTAGCTGTGACCGGCAAGGCAAAAGCTGCGATTCGCCGCGCCACCCGCACCGCCGTTCGCGATCAATATGCCGGCCTTGGACGGCGCATCGTCGAGCGTTTGTTTATGCGGGCCAAGATTGTTTACGCCGACGACAAGCTGAAGGGCGCGTTGCCGCGCCTCGCGCGCGCTTCCATCGACGACGTCATGGCTGCGGTCGGACGCGGCGAGATGAAGGCGTCGGATGTCGCGCGGGCGATGTATCCTGACTACAAGGAAGAAGCACGACTCAGTGGCAAAAAGAACAGCGCTGCAAACCCGAAACCTGCCGGCGACACCAAGGCGTCGAGCGCCA
>CALRLJ020000424.1:0-3435 GCA_943368635.1 Sediminibacterium ginsengisoli
CAATCAACGACATCGATCGCGAGGCTGCGGAAGCCACAGTTGCGGAATTGACGGCCACTGGCACGAAGGCGGTTGTCGCCATCGGCGACGTCTCGGAAGAAGCGGGTGCGGAAGCCGTTGTCGGCGAAGCACATCGTGGGCTTGGGCATCTCGATATTCTCGTGAACAACGCTGGCGCCGGCGGCCGGCACCTGGGCAGCCTGGCCGAGAACATGTCGCTCGACGATTGGGACATCATCGTCCGGACGCATCTGCGCAGCACATTTCTCTGCAGCAAGTATGCGGTCCCGCTGATGCGCGAGCGTGGGTTCGGGCGGATCGTGAATACCTCGTCGATGAACGTGACCGGCGGTGGACGTCCCGGTGTGACGAACTATTCCGCGGCAAAGGCGGGTGTCATCGGCTTTACGCGGACCTTGGCCAAGGAAGTTGGCGGCGCAGGGATTACAGTCAATGCAATCGCGCCGGGTTATGTCGAGACTGCGCTGATTGCCGGTTTCTCTGCTGAAAAACGTGCGATCATCGCCGGTCAGAATCCGCTCGGCCGGTTCTGCCAGCCTGCCGAGGTAGGTTCGCTCATCGCATTTCTGTGCTCAACTCAGGCCGCGTTTGTCAACGGCGCACTTATTTGTATGGATGGCGGAAAACGCGACTTCTTCTGGGGTGACCAATGACCATTCGAGCCTTTGGCGGTCCGCACCGATATGTTCAAGGGCCGGGCGCGCTGAGTGAGCTCGCTTCGCTGGTTCCGATTTATGGCAGGCGCCCATTTATTGTGGCGGACGTGGCTGTTATCGGGCTGCAGGATCAGCTCGCCGCATTGCTGCAGCCTTGCGTCGATAGCCTGGAATTCGCCGAATTTTCTGGTGAATGTTCGGCAAACCAGATCGATACGATGGCTGCGAAGGCCGGTGCCGTAAACAGCGACGTCATCATCGCCATCGGCGGCGGCAAGGCGATCGACACCGCGAAAGGCGTGCGCATATTACGTGGCGGAGCGATTATTGTCGTGCCGACGGTCGCCTCGAATGATGCGCCCACCAGCCGGCTGGCGATCGTCTACACCGACGATCATGTGTTGAAGGAAGTTCGGCTGATGCCGACGAATCCCGATGCTGTTGTCGTGGATACGTCGATTATCGCGCGTGCGCCGCGTCGCTTTTTTGTGGCTGGGATAGGTGATGCGCTCTCGAAGAAATTTGAAGCGGAGCAATGTTTCAATTCGGGGGGTATGAATTTCTACAAAGCGCGACCGGCCGGGCTCGCGGTTTCGATCGCCGACCAGTGTTATCAGGTGATCCGGCGGGATGCGGTCGCCTCGCTGGCGGCCGTTGGCCGCAAGGAGCCGGACGCTGCATTTGAGAATGTTGTTGAAGCAACAATCTTACTGAGCGGCCTCGGTTTCGAAAGCGGCGGCTTGTCGATTGCACATTCGCTGACGCGCGGCTTTTCAGCGGTTCCTTCGCTTAACTCATCGCTCCATGGTGAGCAGGTGGCGTTCGGTCTCCTGACACAACTTTGTCTCGAGCAACGGCCGGAAAGCTTTCTCGCTGATATGGTCGCTTTCTATCAAGCGATTGGCTTGCCGACGAGCCTGAAAGATCTTGGATTCTCCGGCAATATCCAAGAAGGTATACGGACAATCGCGGAACGATCGATTGCCGAAGCGCCATATCTCAAACAGTTTGTTGGCGTTGTAACTCCACAGAACCTTATGGCTGCACTGGTTGCTGCGGATCGTTGCGCGGCTTGAAGGTCGGTCCCAAGCCCTGTGGTTAGTCAGATTCATTGTTGGCATTGACCAAGGCAATGCTTCGTGCGCGCATTTCCCGCGGCGTTATTCCAAAGCGTTTCTTGAAGGTGCGATTGAAGTAAGAAAGATCACCGAAGCCAAGATCAAAGGCGATGGTGCTGATTGAACGTCGCATAGCTGCAGGATTGAGCAGGAGTTGACGAGCTCGCTCGAGACGCCGCTCCAGCACGTAATCCGAAAATGTGCGACCTTCTGCTTCAAAAAGCTTTTGAAGATGCCTGACGGTAACACCTCGCGCCGTTGCGAAGCTGGTCAGTGACATCTCTTTTTGGGCGATCCTTACCTCGATATCGGCCTTGATGGCGATCAGGTTGGGCTGCGGCTTGGCCGCCCCAGGTCGCGGTAGATTTGGCGTGAGCTTGGCAACGTCAATCATCGCAGACACGAGGCTTCGCATGTAGTCGGTTGCCAACGATGCGAGCGCAGAGGAATCCATCGGCAGAAGCCCACGCATCAGCGCCGCGGCATAATGACCAAGGACAATCAATGCTCCGTTGTCCTGACTGATACGCTCCATCTTGTTGATGGCCACGATGTTCTGTGGATCGGCTGCTGCCGGCAGAATGAAACAATCAAAGCGGCTCACGCCGGTTGCGATAAATGTCGTTTCTTCGCTTGCGTCGAGGATGATCGCCTCGCGCTGAAAACATGTTTTGCGCCGTTCGCGTTGCTCGGCGACGAGGATTCCGTCCGAGGGTCGAATAACCATTATCTTGCGTATCTCGCTCCGCGGCATGACCGAGCGAACAGCCGGCTCGAAGCAAGACATCAGCCCGAGGTCAGGCTCCATCCGTAGGATAGCTTTCGACTTGAATGGTGCGGACTGAATCGATCCAAGCGATCCGCGCAGGATGTTTTTTGACGGAAGATGCTGCTCTAGCCGGTTACGCTCGTGCTCATCGATGTCGTCGGCAATCATCCAAATTGGATGAAGCGAGTCGCCCGATGCGAGATCTACATCTGGCTCGGATCGAAGTTGTCGCCGCTTTACCACATCGTCAGGATCAAGATGAATTCGTTCGCTCCAGTCTGTGTATTTAAAATGAGAGTCCAAGAAAGTGGATCGAGCAATCGCTTACCGAAAGAATAGACGGGACATGAGCGAGTAAAAAGAAGCAAAACGCCGTTAAGAAATACAATGGTTCTAAACTGGGATCATTGGCGTGCTGTTTCGAACCTCTCACTACCCGCTAAACTCTTCGAGCAATGCGAGCCAAAATGCGTATCCGTTATCCGATCTTGGTTGCCGCCGTGTCCGTGATGTCTTCTCAGGCACAGTCCCAGCAATCTCAGAATACCACCCAGCTGGGCGAGATTACTGTGACCGCGGCACGCGCGCAGCGGTCGATCTCAGACATACCGCAATCCGTCCAGATCGTGGACCAGCAGCAGATCGAGGATCAATTGAAGCAGAGTGGCAGTGCCTCGGCGGCGCTCTCAAAGTTGCTTCCCGGCTTTTCCTCTTCCACTCAAACCATCTCGGGGGCGTCGGAAACCTATCGAGGCCGGGATCTTCTTGTGCTGCTTGACGGCGTGCCGCTGAATACCCCTTTGCGGGACGTATCCCGCATTCTCGCGCTGATCGATCTGAACTCGGTCGAACGTATCGAGATGGTTGCAGG
>CALRLJ020000425.1:0-3418 GCA_943368635.1 Sediminibacterium ginsengisoli
GCCAGCATTATCGTAATTTTGTATCCATTCGGCGTGGTCCAAAAATAGAGATCAATCATGTACCAACTCCCCGTGAAACAGCCGAATGGATAGTGTTACGCGAACTAAGCCTTCGGCTTGTCGAACAGAATGCCCGGGTTGAGGACCCAGTTCGGATCGACCTCGCGCTTGCTGGCCTGCATCATACGGATGACGCCCGGATCGATTTCCTTGTCATACCAAGGACGGAAACTACGGCCCACGGAATGGTGGTGAGTAATCGTCGCCCCAAACTCAATCAGAGTATCTGAAGCAACCTTGGACAAGGCTTGATAGTGATCGATGTTCTTCTCATGGCTAGACGGAGCCATGACTGAGTAATACGGCGCAGGTCCATCCGGATAGAGGAACGAGAAGCGCCGGCAAACAATACCCCCACCACAGATTCTTTTCTGAGCTTCAGCCACTCGACGCATAATTTCGGTATCGAGCGCTTCGAACTTGTCCCACGTATACGCCGTCTCGAAGGTGAAACCAACAATCCCCATCGCCATGCGGGTGTGCATCAAATACGGAAGGTATCGGAACTGGTTACGCCAACTCCCCTGTGCACCCGAGCGGCTGGTTTCGAGAGCATCGGTGCCCGTGCCCGCCTTCTGCTTCACCGTGCCGCCGTAATCCCGGCAGATTTCCAGAGAGCGATCCAGCCATGCATCGACCGGATGATCAGCAGATTCATAGCCGATGAGCAGCATCGATTCCGTGCCGTCTCCAGCCCCGTAGAAGAGAGAATCCTGCTCATCGAGATACCGGCAGTTTGCAGGATAGAGGCCCGCCTGGGTGATCTGGCGAACGGCCTTCGCCCCCTCGTAGAAGGTCTTGAATGAAACCGACGCGTTGGCGCGGAACTTCACCCGGCCCTGCAGACGCATCCACGCTTCGGTGATGATGCCAAGCGTACCTTCCGAACCAATGAAGGCGCGATCGGGGCTCGGACCGGCGCCAGACGCCGGCAGCCGGCGGTTTGTGATCGTACCGGTTGGCGTGACGACGCGCAGGCTTTCCACCATATCGTCAATGTGCGTCAGGTGAGTCGCATAATGCCCGGAGGAACGCGTGGCGATCCAGCCGCCGAGGGTCGAGAACTCCCAGGATTGCGGAACATGGCGCAACGTGAGTCCGTGTGGCTTCAACTGCGCTTCAAGCGACGGACCAAACGTGCCGCCCTGAATGCGGGCGGCGCGTGAAATCGGATCGACTTCCAGAACGCGATTGAGATTCTCGAGATCGATCGTGACCACGCCCTTGTAGCTGCTATCATCCGGCGGAGTGATACCGCCCGTGACGCTTGATCCGCCACCGAAGGGCACGGCGGCGTATCCATTTTCGCCGCACCAGTCGAGAACGGCCGCAATGTCTTTTTCGTCGCGCGGATAAGCCACGATGTCCGGCGGGTTCGGGAATCGCCGCTTGTAGACCATCGCCAGATCGTGAAAGCTCTTGCCGTACGTGTGAGCAACGCGATCCCATTTTTCGGTTGTGCAAAAACTCGCCAATGAGGCGGGTGGCTGAATCCGCGGGGCACGAAGCTCAATTTCGTCAAGGGTCGGATCTGAGAGAATCGTAAAGTCGGTCATTCCCAACCGTTTTGCAACTCGCTGCTGCATGGCAAGAACTTCAGACTGCGGAATTTCCTGACCTTCGTAACCCCACCCCCAGAATTTCTTGCGTTGTCCCTTGGGTGCACTAATGGGTACGTTCACGTTCGTTTCTCCTTAATTCAGCAAGCTGCTGGCAGCAGCTTTTTGGGTGTACTTACGAGCATATTGCGCAAAAGGCTTGACTGTTCTTTGCGCTCCAAACTGGTACTACCACCATAAAGTCGCGAGATTGCCTGTCAAGAGCACCTTCGGTATTGATCGACAATTTCCGACCTTGATGTGGCTGCGGGATATCATTGGAAGAGCCCTCATCCGCGCAAAAGGACTTGCAACGTAAAGGCGACCTGCTGATCACAAAACTTCGAGTTCTTCATCGGTCGGGCTCCCTTCTGTATCAGCCTAACCGGAAAACTTATTCAGCTTTGTCCAAATTTCTCAACGCAGATCACGTCATTTAGTTGAAGTGAGCTTCCATGGCATTGGGCAAGGGACCGCCGGTGGCCCAATCAAGCAACTCTACGGTGTGAACGATCGGAATAGTCGTCCCGGTGCGGATCTGTGTCATGCATCCAAGGTTTCCGCTCGCGATGATCTGCGGCCTCGTCTTCTCGATGTTGGTCACCTTTCGCGACCGGAGCCGGTCTGCGATCTCGGGCTGCAGAACATTATAAGTCCCCGCCGAACCGCAACAGATGTGGCTTTCAGGAACGTCCTTCACGACAAATCCCATCTGCTTCAGAAGGGATTTCGGCTGATCAACGATGCGCTGACCGTGCTGCATCGAGCACGCCGAATGATACGCGACGATCTGACCCGTAGTCCGAACGGGCCCCTGAAGCTGAAGTTTATGGAGATACTCCGTGATACCCTGTGCGAGCGCAGAAATGCGCGCAGCCTTGCGAGCATATGCCTTGTCCTCGCGAAGCATGAATCCATAATTCTTGACAGTCGCTCCGCAACCGGACGCCGTGACGATGATGGCATCAAGGCCGGCCTCATCAAGCTCCCGTGTCCAGGCATCAATGTTGCGTCGGGCTGCTTCCAGCGCCGATCCCTCGTAACCCATATGATGCATGAGAGCTCGGCGCACCCCTCGCCGTGGAGACTTGTCACCTCGATCTCGTGACGATTCAACAGCCGGGTCGCCGCGTCATTGATGTTCGGATCGACGACCTGCTGGGCGCAACCCGTTAATATTGCGACCCTGCCGCGCAGGCCCTGCAAAACAGATCCCTGAGGAGCTAACCTTCGCGGTTTCAGAACCGGAGCGAGATCGACCATAGCAGCGAGTCGTGCGCCTCCCGGGAGTTGGGCGATCCATTTCCTCATCGGCCTGACCGCGCCCGCCGACAACAGCGTCAATCTCAGTCGTTTCGGATATGGCAGCACCGACGCCAACATGCTCCTCAGAACACGATCGACCAAGGCGCGCTTGTAGGCCTTCGCAAGGTGGGCCCGCGCATGGTCCACGAGATGCATATAGTTTACACCAGACGGACAGGTGGTCATGCATGAGAGACAGGACAGGCAGCGATCCACATGTTTGACGACCTTCTCGCTCGCCGGTTTCTCATTCTCAAGCATATCCTTGTTGAGGTAGACTCGTCCGCGCGGACTGTCGAGTTCGTCCCCCCAACAGCAGATAGGTCGGGAACGTGGCAGCACAAACCCCGCAATGGACGCAGGCGCGAAGAATCTTCTCCGACTCGATCATCTGCGGATCTAGGAGCGCTGTCAGCGAGAAGTTCGTTTGCATAGAATTCCGATCTGCGCTTCAA
>CALRLJ020000426.1:0-3412 GCA_943368635.1 Sediminibacterium ginsengisoli
GTCGGTAACTTCCCCGGCATGTCGTTCTCGCCGCGGTTCTCGCCGGACGGCCAGCGCATCATCATGAGCCTGCAGCAGGGCGGCAACTCGAACCTGTTCGTGATGGACCTGCGTTCGAAGTCGACCACGCGGCTCACCGACACGCCGGCGATCGACACGTCGCCGTCCTATGCGCCGGACGGCGGGCGTATCTGTTTCGAGTCCGATCGCGGCGGCAAGCCGCAGATTTATGTGATGGGTGCGAATGGCGGCGCGGCGCAGCGCATCTCGTTCGGCGAGGGCAGCTACTCGACCCCGGTATGGTCGCCGCGCGGTGACTATATCGCCTTCACCAAGCAGGGCGGCGGTCAGTTCTCCATCGGCATCATGAAGCCGGACGGTTCGGGCGAGCGCATTCTGACATCGGGTTTCCACAATGAAGGACCGACCTTCGCGCCGAATGGCCGCGTCGTGATGTTCTTCCGCGAGTCGGGCGGCGGCGGTGGCCCTTCGCTGTTCACGGTGGATATTTCCGGCCGCAACGAGCAGAAGGTGCCGACGCCGGGTTATGCGTCCGATCCGGCCTGGTCGCCGCTGCTGTCGTAAATGAAACGTTAATGGCAGCTCGGGTTTCGTCGCTCCAGCCGGCAACGCTTGCCTACTTTGCTGAATTTGCGGGCAGATTTTAATCTGCGCCCATCGTCGCAACGTATCGGTAACGATGTTCCCTCAGAAAGGCTTCATCTGCGTTGGGTAAAGCTGTGCCGTTCAACGGACGTGCGCGCGCCCACATGCAACTGATCCAACGGAAAAAGAACCTGGCAGACGAGAATCTGTCGCCGCGAATCTACGCGGCGCTGGTGGATTCGATGTGCCAGAATTCCTGGCCGATGCTGTTTGGGGCAATCTGCGCCGCGGCCGCGGCTTTGATGACGGCGCTCAAGACCGGCTACGCTCCGATCTGGCCCTGCGCACTTCTAATCATCACCATCGGTATTGCGCGCGCGTTTCAGATGCGCAAATACGAGAAGCGCACCGAGGTTCTGACCCCCGAACAGGCTGCCGATTTTGAACCGCGTTACATGGTCGGCGCGATGCTCTATGCCGGGGTGCTCGGACTCTGGTGCGCGGTGGTGCTTCTCGGCACCGACGATCCGATCGCCCATATGCTCTGCACGACGGTGACCATTGCCTATACCGGCGGCGGGGCTGCGCGCAATTACGGGCGCCCGCGCATCGTCCAGCTCCACATCCTGTTGTCGTGCGGGCCGATGTCTCTGGCGCTCGCCATTCACGGCGATCTCTACCATGTCGGGCTGGCGGGATTGCTGGTGCTGTTCTTCCTGGGATTGAAGGACATCAATCTCAGCCTTCACTCGATCTTTGTGAAGGCGCTGCTGGCCAACGAGCGGGAAGCCGCGATCGCGGCGCAGTTCGATACCGCGCTGAACAACATGCCGAACGGCCTCTACATGGTCAACGCGGACGGCCATATAGCGGTGGTCAATCGCGCTCTGACCGACATGATGAAGCTGAACAAGGATTTGATTAGCGGGGACGCAACGGTTCGCGATCTCGTGTCGGAGGCGATTGCAGCAAGAACACTGTCGCAAGCCAGCGCCGACTCCATCGTCGCGGAAATGGATGCGTCGCGCGCCGGCGAGATCACGACGATCGACGCGGGCATAACCGGCGAGCGTGCATTGTCCTGGACGTTCCAGCCGATGGAAGGCGGAGGCAGCGTCGTCCTGATCGACGACATCACCGAGCGCCGGAACGCCGAGGCCAGAATCAGCCACATGGCGCGGGTCGACGAATTGACCGGACTGCCAAATCGCGTCAGCTTCCGCTCCGAGATCGAGAAACTGCTGGCGGCCCCCGTCGGCAACTCGTCATTGTCGGCGCTGCTGTTCATCGATCTCGACCAGTTCAAGCAGGTCAACGACACGCTGGGCCATCCGAGCGGCGACAAACTGCTTTGCGCGGTTACGGCGCGGCTTCGGCGGCTGCTGCGGCCGGAGGATTTCGTCGCGCGTTTCGGCGGCGACGAGTTCGTCGTGTTCCAGCGCGGAATCCAATCCACCGAGGATGCTGCGTCGCTTGCGCGCCGAATCGTCGAGCGTCTGAGCGAGCGTTATGAAATCGATCATCATCTGGTCGAGATCGGCGCCAGCATCGGCATCGCGATGACATCGGCCGACGCCAGCGTCGACGTCCTGTTGAAGAACGCCGACATGGCGCTCTATCGCGCCAAGGCGGATGGCCGCGGCACCTTCTGCTTCTTCCGCGAAGAAATGGCGCACACCGTCGAAACCCGCCGCGTGCTCGAACTGGACCTGCGTCATGCGCTCGCGCACGAGGAATTCGAGCTTTACTATCAGCCGCTGGTCAACCTGAAGTCCGGGCGTATTTCGACCTGCGAAGCGCTGCTGCGCTGGAATCATCCGACGCGCGGTGCTGTTTCGCCGGCCGACATTATCCCGGTGGTCGAAGACATGGGTCTTGTCGTCGATCTCGGCCGCTGGATCCTGCGCAAGGCGTGCATGGAATGCATGAAGTGGCCGGATCCGGTCAGTGTCGCGGTCAATTTCTCGTCGCAGCAATTCCACCAGCGCGATGTGATTACAGAAGTCCGTTACGCGCTTGAGGTCTCGGGTTTGCCGGCTCATCGGCTGGAAATCGAGATCACTGAATCGTCCCTGCTGCGCAACACGCAATGGACGCTCGATGTGTTGTCGCAGTTGCGCGAGGCGGGCGTTCGCATTTCACTCGACGACTTCGGCACCGGCTATTCCAGCCTGAGCTATCTGCATAATTTCCCGCTGCAGAAGGTGAAGATCGATCGCTCGTTCCTTGAAGACATCGGCAGCCAGCGGCCGCTGACCCTGTTGCGCGGTGTTGCGCGCCTCAGTGCCGATCTCGGCATGTCGGTTGTGGTCGAAGGCATCGAGACCAACGAGCAGCTCGAACTGATCAGCGCCGAAGGAACCGTGACCGAAGCGCAGGGCTTCCTGTTCAGCCGTCCGGTCCCCGCCACGCGGGTGCGCGAACTGCTGAAGGCGTCGCACGGCTCGCCCCACAACAGCGTCATTCCAATCCGCCAGACGTTGCGCTGAGCTTCAAGGGCGGTCCTTAAACAGCCTCATCACCTGACATGCCTGCGATGCAATTGATCGCCTGCGCACCCGCGCGGATTAAGGTTAACTCGGGCATTGCTTTGCGAATTTGTTAAGAAGGTATTAACCTCTGTTCATGTGGCGCGGTACTGCGTATCGCTCGTCGGAGCATTGAGATGGTTTCTGCAGTCCGAACGACCGGTCGTTCGTTGGAACGGATGAGCTATCCGCTTGAAGCGGTGGATTATAAGCTCGCCGAGACCCCGGCTGAGAAGGAACATATCTACCGCTTGCGGTATCGTGCCTATCTTCGCGAA
>CALRLJ020000427.1:0-3407 GCA_943368635.1 Sediminibacterium ginsengisoli
GGCGCCATTCCTCGCAAGGCGAAGTTGGCGGCACTTTTCGGGATCATTCTCGGTTTTGCCCTGTTCTGGATGTTCGCCTATCCCGGTCTGCCACTCACGCTTGCAGTCGCAGGGTTGATGCTGACGGGCCTCGTTTATGTATTTTCGAGGCCGTCGTAGAGTTCGATGCGCTGCCGCCGGATCGGAATAGCCGGCAAATTGTGCTACAATAGGTACGTGGATGCATCGCCTGCATCCGGAATAGGGGAAGGGGTTCCGGCATGGCCCTGTTTCGCTTGCCTACGACAACGGCTCCGGCGCTCGCCCCGCGCGGACACGGGCTTCTGTTGCGCGCGCCGCAAATGGCCGACTATCCGCAGTGGAGTGAGCTGCGCGAGATCAGCCGGACCTTTCTCACGCCGTGGGAGCCGATCTGGCCGTCCGATGACCTGACCCGTTCGGGATTCCGCCGCCGGTTGCGGCGCTATGCCGAAGATATTTCCGAGGACAGAGCCTATCCCTTCGTGGTGATTCGCGAGAATGACGGCGCGCTGGTGGGCGGCGTCACGCTCGCCAATGTGCGGCGCGGGATCGTGCAGGCGGGGACTCTCGGCTACTGGGTCGGCCAGCCTCATGCCGGCAAGGGCTACATGACCGCAGCACTCCGGGTGCTGCTGCCGACCCTGTTCGGTGAACTCAATCTGCATCGCGTCGAGGCGGCCTGTATCCCGACCAACCAGTCCTCGATCCGGGTTCTCGAAAAATGCGGCTTCGCCCGCGAGGGGCTGGCGCGGCGGTACCTGTGTATCAACGGGGTCTGGCAGGACCATTATCTGTACGGCCTGCTGGACGAGGATTTTCGCGGTTAACCAGCGCTCCGGAGTCCCGTCTTGCGCCTTTGGTTCGCCGTCTTTGCCCTGCTATAAGGCCGTCTCAGTTCATTTGGGCCAACTGGAAGCAATGATGGTGGGTGGCAGGCGTTTGAAGCGTGCAGCGGTGGCTGTGCTGGCCGTGGCGGCGAGCACCGCATTGTCCGGTTGCGGCGGCGGCAGCATGTTCGGCGGCTCATCTGGCAGCTCGTCGACAGGCTCGTCGATCGGCAGCCGGTTCAGCCAGTTGTTCGGCTCGAACTCGCAGGAAGCCAGCACATCGTCCACGCCATCGACGCAAACGACACAGAACAGCGATCTGACGTGCCCAAGCGTCGCGATCCGGTTCGGTGCGTCGACTCTTGCCGTCGGCCTGCCGGGCAAGCCTGCTTCCGGCAACGATCTGCGCTATCAGGGATCGATCATTCGCACCGCGCGAGACTGCAACCTGCAGAATGGCCAGGTGAGCGTACGAATCGGCGTTCTGGGCCGGATCATCACCGGGCCTGCGGGCGCGCCGCCGACTGTCGATGTGCCGATGCGCGTCGCCGTCGTGCAGGAAGGCGCGCCGGAGAAGGTCATCGTCACCAAGGCATTCCGGACGGCGGTCGCACTTGAAAGCGA
Source organism: Sediminibacterium ginsengisoli (assembly GCA_943368635.1). GTDB lineage: Bacteria > Pseudomonadota > Alphaproteobacteria > Rhizobiales > Xanthobacteraceae > Afipia. The sequence continues at coordinate 1,473 of CALRLJ020000427.1, forward strand.
GAACACCGAGTTCAGCATTGTCGCCGAGGACATCGTTTATCCGGCACCGACCGAAGCTGCGAACGACAAATACATCTTCTATATCGGGTTCGATCCGGCGGCGTTGAAGCCGGAGCCAGCCGCGCGCAAACGCAAGAAGTAACGCGCAACATTTTAAAACAAAAAAGCCGGCCTCGAATCAACGAGGCCGGCTTTTTTTAAGATCGTGTGGGGTGTCAGTTCAGCTTGCTGCGAACGTCCTGAATGCCCTTGGCGATCAGGCCGTCGGCGACCGAACCTTTGACCGACTGTGTCATGATCGACGAGGCGGCAGTGACGGCCGCATCGGCGGCCGCAGCACGGACATCAGCGATGGCCTGGGTTTCGGCCTGGGCGATCTTGCTCTCCGCAGTCTTGGTGCGGCGGGCGACAAAGTCTTCCATCTTCGCCTTGGCTTCGGACGCGATGCGTTCGGCATCGGCCTTGGCGCTGGTGATGATGTCCTGCGCTTCACGTTCGGCGCTGGCGCGGCGGGCACGATATTCCTCGACCAGCTTCACAGCCTCTTCCTTGAGGCGGCGGGCATCGTCGAGTTCTTTCTGAATCCGGTCGCGGCGATGATCGAGTGCCCGCAGGATGGTGCGGTGAACACCGAAATAGCCGAACACACCCATCAGGATGAAGAAGGCGACGGCGACCCAGAATTCTGCTTGGAACATCGTCGTTATCCCTTCAAGGACGCATCGACGGCGCTATCGACAGTTTTGCTGTCGGGCGCAACGCCGGTGAGACGCTGAACGATGGCTGCAGCCGCATCCGATGCAATCGAACGGACATTGCCCATCGCGGTTGAACGTGTCGCGGCAATGGTCTTCTCGGCGTCGGCAAGCTTGGCCGCGAGGGTGGTCTCCAGCGCCTTGCGGTCGCTTTCGGCCTGTGCGTTCAGCTTGTCACGGGTCTCGGAACCGATGGCTTGAGCCCGCGCCCGCGCATCGGCAAGCTCGGTTTCATAAGCCTTCAGAGCCTGATCGGACTCGTCCTTCAGCTTCTGCGCTTCGGCGAGATCCTTTTCGATCACGCCCTCGCGGTTCGCGATGATGCCGCCGACGCGCGGTAGCGCGAACTTCGACACAATGAAGTAAAGCAACGCAAAGGCGATCGCGAACGACACCAGCTGCGAGGCAAACGTCTCCTTCTGGAAAGGCGGGAAACCCGCCTTGCCATGGCCGTCTGCCTCGGTGTGGGCGGTTGTGCCCTTTGCAGTGCCCTGACCGGTCGCCATGAGCGTCTCCTGTTGGCGTCAGCCGCGGTGCGTTAACGGCCCCGCGGCGAACGCATCATCTGAAATCAGACGGCGAACAGCAGCAGCAGCGCGATCAGCAGCGAGAAGATGCCGAGCGCTTCCGTCACGGCGAAGCCGAAGATCAGGTTAGCGAACTGGCCCTGCGAAGCCGAAGGATTGCGCAGCGCGCCGTTGAGGAACTGGCTGAAGATCATGCCGACGCCGATACCTGCGCCGCCCATGCCGAGACAAGCGATGCCGGCGCCGATGTACTTTGCTGCAACTGGATCCATGGTGAAACTCCTTCTTGGGATGTTGGTGTCAGTGGATTGAGTGAAATCCGGTCTTGAATTCAGTGTCCGGGATGAAGTGCGTCGTTGAGGTAGATGCAGGTCAGGATGGTGAAGACGTAGGCCTGCAGGAAAGCCACGAGAAGTTCGAGGCCGGTCAGCGCGGTCGTCATCGCCAGCGGCAACACCGAACCGAAAATACCGAGCGCGCCGAGCGCGCTCAGGGACGTGACGAAGCCAGCGAACACCTTGAGAGTGATGTGACCCGCCAGCATGTTTGCGAACAGACGCACCGAATGGGACACCGGCCGCGACAGGAACGAGATCACCTCGATCACCACGATCAGCGGCAGGATGTAGAGGGGAATGCCCGAGGGAACGAAC
>CALRLJ020000428.1:0-3392 GCA_943368635.1 Sediminibacterium ginsengisoli
TCCGGTGGTCAGCGTCAGCGCATTGCGATCGCGCGCGCGATCCTGCGCGATGCGCCACTATTGCTACTGGATGAAGCAACGTCTTCGCTCGACGCCGAGAGCGAAACCCTGGTGCAGACCGCGCTGGAAGAACTGATGAGCCACCGCACCACACTGGTGATCGCGCATCGTCTCGCTACGGTGCTGTCCTGCGACCGCATTCTGGTGCTGGAGAACGGTCGCATCGTCGAGCAGGGCACCCACGCGTCGCTCGTTGCGGCGAACGGGCTCTACGCGCGACTGGCGCGGTTGCAGTTCGAAGGCGTTTAGGTCTTCCTGAACACCGGCTTGCGCTTCTCCACAAAGGCCTTCACGGCCTCCTTGTGATCCGCAGTGCCCGCAGATCGCACCATGCGCTCGGCTTCGTGATCGAGCGAGGTGAGAAAATCGTTCATCAGCGCTTCGTCGAGATTGTCTTTCAGGAAACGCAGCGCCGTTGACGGTCCTTCGGCGAGCTTCTTCGCCATCGCGAATGCTTCGTCGCGCAGCTTGTCGTCCGGCACCACGCGATTGACGATGCCGAGCGTCTCGCATCGCTTCGCATCAACCTTCTCACCGAAGAACATCAGCTCCCGCGCGCGCGATGTGCCGACCAGGCGGGTCAGCAGCCACGACATGCCGTAATCGCCGCTGAGTCCGATTTTCACATAGGCCGTGGTCACGAATGCGGACTCTGCCGCAATGCGCAGATCGCAGGCCAGCGCCAGCGACAATCCAGCACCGGCGGCCGGGCCGGGAAGGGCGGCAATGGTGGGCTTGCGGACATTGACCAGCGCGCCGGTCAGCGTGCGCTGACGCTCCTGCAGCCGCGCCACCTTCTGATCGAAGGTCAGTTCCGGAGCGACGCTGCTGCCGGGTTTTCCACCCATGCCTTTGACGTCGCCGCCGGCGCAGAATGCATCGCCCGCTCCGGTGATGAGGATGGCGCCGACATTCGGGTCTTCGCCGCAGAGTTTGATCATGCGGCGCAGCGCCGGGGTCAAATCGTCCGACAGCGAGTTGCGTGCGTGGGGGCGATTAAGCGTAATGACCGCGACGCGCTCGCGCACCTCACACAGAAGCTCGTCCGTGCCGGTGTCGATGACAGTCTCGGGACTTGCAGTTGCGGTGGCGTTCATAATCGCTGGTCCGGATGCTGGTTTCAAAACAGAACTTTGAACGCAACCAAGGCCCGTTGCCAGCGAAACCTTGCGCAACCCTGTCATGTTTCGCATGGTTCACCCGGTCGGCGCGAGTGTGTATGCTCGCTGTCACAGGGCCATCCTATGGTCGCTTGCCTGTTCTCATTCCGCCGGTGTTCGGCGTTTTACTGGAGATATTCATGCGCAAAATTTTGACGGTTCTCGCGGCGCTCGCATCGTTGAGCCTCACCAATTGCGGATACAACGCGATCCAGCAGAACGACGAGTCGGTGAAGTCGGCCTGGTCCGAAGTGGTCAACCAGTATCAGCGCCGCGCCGATCTGGTGCCGAACATCGTCAACTCCGTCAAAGGTTTCGCGCAGCAGGAGAAGGACGTGCTGCTCGGCGTGACCAATGCGCGTGCCAAGGTCGGCGGCGTGCAGGTGACCCCGGAAGTGCTGAACGATCCGGCGGCTTTGCAGAAATTCCAGGCGGCGCAAGGCGAACTGACCGGCGCGCTGTCGCGGCTGCTGGTGGTGACGGAAAACTATCCGCAGCTCAAATCCGACCAGTTGTTCCGCGATCTGGTAGCGCAGCTTGAAGGTACCGAGAACCGCATTGCGGTTGCGCGCAATCGCTACATCAAGGCGGTGCAGGATTATAATGTCGGCATCCGGACCTTCCCGAACAATCTCACGGCGATGGTGTTCGGCTACAAGGAGAAGGCCAACTTCACCGTGGAAAATGAAAAGTCGATTTCCACGGCACCGAAGGTCGATTTCAATGTGCCGCCGCCGGCAGCGCCGGCAACGCCCTCCGCAACGCCTGAGCCTGCCAAGTAAAAGGGATAGCGGTCGCCCGCAATGAAAGCGGTTAAAGCGGTCATTCTCGCATTCATGCTGTGCTGGGCATTTGCCGGTGCGACGTCTGTCGCGCTGGCCGATGTCGCGGTGCCGCCGCTGACTGGCCGCGTCGTCGATCTGACGGGAACGCTGTCGGCCGATCAGGCCGCGACCCTCGAACAGAAACTGAAAGAATTCGAGGATCGCAAAGGCAGCCAGCTTGCGGTGCTGATCGTCCCGACCACCCAGCCTGAAACCATCGAGCAGTATTCGCTGCGCGTGGCCGAGCAATGGAAACTGGGGCGCAAGAAGGTCGATGACGGCGCGCTTTTGATTATCGCCAAGAACGACCGCAAGCTGCGCATCGAGGTCGGCTACGGCCTCGAAGGCGCATTGAACGATGCGACCTCCAAACGCATTATCGACGAGATCATCACGCCGAAATTTCGGAGCGGCGATTTCGCGGGCGGCATTTCGGATGGTGCAGACCGTATCTTGAAGGTCATCGACGGCGAACCGCTGCCCGCGCCGGAGCCGAAGCGCGAGCCGATCGATCTCAGCGCCATCGGCGAGTATTTTCCGTTTCTGTTTATCGGCACGCTGATGGCAGGCGGTATCTTCCGGGCGTTGCTTGGACGATTGCTGGGTTCGCTCGTCGCGGGCGGCGGGATCGGATTGGTCATGTGGTTTCTGGTCGGCGCGCTGCCATTGGCTGCGCTTGCCGGTCTGATCGTGTTCGTGCTGACGTTGATCGGCGACACGCTGGTGTCGTCCGGCGGCGGTGGCCGAGGTGGGTACGGCGGCGGATTTAGTTCTGGCGGGTCGAGCAGTTCGGGCGGCGGGTTTAGCGGAGGCGGCGGCAGCTTCGGCGGCGGCGGCGCATCGGGCAGTTGGTAGCCGAGAGCACAGAAATGGGTATCAAGCGCATCGGCAAACATCTTCTTCTCAACCGCTGGCGGGTGCGGCGCGCGTTCCCGCGTCAGGCGCTGGCCAATATCGAGAAGGCCATCAAGGCCAGCGAGGCGACGCATTCGGGGCAGGTTCGTTTTGCGGTCGAAGGCGCCCTCGATGGCGCGCCGCTGTTCAAGAACCAGTCGGCACGCGCCCGTTCCATCGATGTATTCGCGCATCTGCGGGTCTGGGACACCGAGAACAGCAACGGGGTTCTCATCTATCTGCTGCTCGCGGATCGCGATGTCGAAATTGTCGTCGACCGCGGCTTCAACGAAAAAGTCCGACAGGCGGAGTGGGAAGCAATCTGCCGCCTGATGGAAGCCGAATTTCGCGCCGGGAATTTCGAGGGCGGCGTGCTCAAGGGAATTGCTGCGGTCACGAAACTGCTCGCGAAGCATTTTCCGGCCAGGGGCGCCCATCGCAACGAACTGTCTGA
>CALRLJ020000429.1:0-3382 GCA_943368635.1 Sediminibacterium ginsengisoli
GACCGCGCCAGCGCCACACGCTGACGCTGGCCGCCGGACAATTGGTCCGGACGACGCTTCTCGAGGCCCTCGAGGCGAACCAGCGCCACCATTTCCGCGACGCGTGCGGCGGTTTCATCCTTCGGCAATCCCGCCCGCTTAAGGCCGAACGCGATATTGCCTTCGACGGTGAGATGCGGAAACAGCGCGTAATTCTGGAACATCATGTTGACGGGCCGCTCATGCGGCAGCACATGCGCAATGTCCGCGCCGTCGAGAGCGATCGCACCGGTGTCCGGCGCTTCGAACCCCGCCAGCATCCGCAACAGCGTGGTCTTGCCGCAGCCGCTCGGGCCCAGCAGCGCGAAGAACTCGCCGGCTGCTATGTCGAGTGACAGGTTGTCCACCGCCGTGACCCCGCCGAAGCGTTTGACCACCGATGCGATCCGCAACAACGGCTTTTCGTCCGCGCCCGATGTCATGCCGCCGCCATATGCGTTGTCATGTATGTTGCGAGTGCTTCGCGATCCTGCCGCGACATGGTCAAACCGAGTTTGGACCGCCGCCACAGAATGTCATCGGCGAAACGGGCGAATTCTTCCCGCATCAGATAACGCACCTCCGCGCCGGTGAGGTCGTCGCCGAACCGTGGACCGAGATCGTCCATATTGTTTGCCGCGCCCAGAATCCGTTCGACCCGCGTGCCGTAAGCTTCAATCAGCCGGCGCGCGTGACGCTCCGTGAGAAAAATCCAGCGCGCGCGAATGCTGTCGACCTGATCGTCAAAGCTCTCGTGGGGAAAGTCACCGCCGGGCAAAGGCTCGCCCGCCGTCCACGATGGCAAGGCTGCGAACAGCGACGCAAGCTGCGCCAGCGCAAGCTCCGCGCGCCGCCGCGCACCGGTCGTCGCACCGCCGATCATGGTGAGCAACGGCGCCTGGCCGTGCTTGCGGTTCGATTTCATAAAGCCGTCGCGACGTGTGTCGGCAACACAGCCGGCCATTGCATGAACGACATTGGCTGGCTCCACCCGGTCGCGGAAGTAGCGGCTGGCCGCAGCACAAAGATACGCGATGTCATCGGCACCCGCCGATACCGCCGCCGGATCGCCGTCGAAGCTGCGTTCGGAGGTGCCTATCAAGGTAAAATCGCGCTGATAAGGAATGGCGTAGATCATCCGGCGGTCGTCATTCTGGAGAGCGTAGACATTGTCGTGATCGAATATCCGCCTCACGACGATCTGGCTGGCTTTCGCGAAACTCGCTTGAACCGCAGGCAAATGCAAGACGGTTTCAGCGACCTGCCGTGTCCAGGCACCGCTCGCATTGACCAGCGCCCGTGCCGTCACGGTCTCGCGCTGACCGCGATTGACAATCGTGAGCTTCCAGACTTGAGAGCGCTCGGCCCACACGCAGCGCGCGCCGGTGCGAATCGCGGCGCCGCGCGCGGCGGCATCGACCGCATTGAGAACGACAAGCCGCGATTCATCCACGATGCAATCCGAATAGGCCAGCGCCAGTCCGAGCGAACGCTTGAGCGGATGACCGGCTTCATGGACCGTCAGATCGAGAACCTCCGAGCGCGGCAACGAACCCCGTACGGCAAGCCGGTCGTAAACATAAAGGCCCGCCCGCAGCATTGCTGGCGGCCGCTCCTCGGCATGAACCGGCAGGACAAAGCGCGTGGGCCGCACCAGATGCGGCGCGGCGCACAGCGCGATGCGCCGCTCGGCCAGAGCAGCGCGGACGCGCAGCGCATGGCCGTGTTCGAGATCGATGAAATTGCCGTGCATCAGGTGCGGCGCCGCCGGTGCAGCGCCGCTGCCGAGATCGTTCTGCTCGAACACCGCGACCCGCAGGCCACGGCCCACAGCGTCGCGCGCGATGCACACACCGTTGAGGCCGCCCCCGATGATCGCGATGTCGACATCAGCCATGCCGCTGATCTCCGACGGGCATCATCGCGAGTCAAGCCTGATGAACTTTGACGGAAGATTGCTGTGTGTCAGCTGACCTTGCGCGGCATTTTCACAACGTTCTTGCCGGCATCGGGCTTGGCGCGGCCGATCCACTCGGCGTAGGTATCGATCGGCGCGGGCTTTCCGAGGAAATATCCCTGCACCTGATCGCAGGCTTCGTCCGCGAGGAAACCAAGCTGCTCCTGGGTTTCGACGCCTTCGGCAACAATCGAAATGCTGAGGCCGTGGCCAAGCCCGATCATGGCGCGGATGATGGCGGCGGACTGGGTGTTGCGCCCCAGATTCATCACGAAGGCCCGGTCGATCTTGATCTTGTCGAACGGGAAGGCCTGCAGATAGGTCAGCGAGGAATAGCCGCTGCCGAAGTCGTCCATCGCGATCCGCACGCCAAGGCCCTTCAGCCGCCGCAGCAGCGACAGTCCGCGGTCGAAGTCTTCGATCAATACGCCTTCGGTGATTTCAAGCTCCAGCCGGCCCGGCGCGAGACCGGTCTCGATCAGAATGGAATGGACCAGGCCGACCAGATCGCCGTGCATGAATTGCGCGGGCGACAGATTGACGGCGATCTGCAAATCCTTCGGCCATGACGCAGCCTCGCGGCATGCTTCGCGCAAGATCCACTCGCCCATCTCGACGATCAGACCGCTTTCTTCCGCCAGCGGGATAAAGTCGCTCGGCGGAACGAATCCTCGCACCGGATGGGTCCACCGCGCCAGCGCCTCGAAACCGAGAACATGATCGGACTTCATTTTGTGGCGCGCGCGGGCCTGCGGCTGATAATGCAGCGACAGCTCGCCGTTCCGGATCGCAGTCGACAGATCCTGATGCAGCGCGCGACGGTCGCGCAGCTGCTGGTCGAGTTCCATGTCGAAGAAATTGATCGAACCGCGCGACTTCGTCTTGGCACGGAACAAGGCCGCGTCAGCATTGGTGAGCAGGGTCTCAGCGTCGCGGCCGTTGCGCGGGTAGACCGAGATGCCGATTGTGAGGCCGATGTGAACCGCCCGGTTCTCCAGAACGAACTCGGTCTGCATCGCCTGCATCAATCGCGAGGCCAGCGCCTGGGCCGAATCGGGCTGCAAGCCGTCGATGATAAGACCGAACTCATCGCCGCTCAGACGCGCGACGACACCGCCGGAGATGACGGATTCGAGACGCCTTGCGAATTCGATCAGCAACTTGTCGCCCACCTCGTGGCCGAACACATCGTTGATCTCTTTCAGGCGATCCAGATCCAGCGACAGCACCGCGAATTCCTCGTCGGTGTCCTCGCAGGCATCGATCATCTGCTCCAGCGCTTGCAGGAACGCGGCACGGTTGGGCAATTCCGTCAGCGCATCGTGATAGGCCATGTGGGCCATGCGCGATTCTGTCTCGCGGCGATCGGTGATGTCTTCACTGGTCTTGATGAGATATTGCGGCTCG
>CALRLJ020000430.1:0-3379 GCA_943368635.1 Sediminibacterium ginsengisoli
TTGCTGAGTGTGTGTTCCGAACTCGGCGGGCACATTCTGCTTGCCCGTGTTGAAATCGAAGATCTTGCGGAACACACCGGGCGCCATTGCCGAAATCGGATTGACCCGAAGAACCGGAGCACCGGGCGTTCCGACGACTTCGTATGTGATGCCGATCAGACCTTCATTGCTGCCGCCGCCAAGAAACAATCCAACGATCGGAATCTGCCCGAACATGTTGTTCAACCCATAAAGCGGAACGAACGTACCGCTCATACGGACCTGATTGGCGGGATAATCGATATTGCCTTCGATGGTCGCGCCAATCGTCGGACCGCGAAGCACACCGTCCTTGACCCGCAACTGACCGCTCTGGCGGGTGAACTCCGCGCGCATCCCGGAAAACCCGACGCCCTGCGAATTTGCCCCCGGCGCGTTAGCAACCGCGCGATCGAGCGCCGCTTCGCCCTTGATCGTAAAGTCGCGGACGTTCAGCAATCCTTCCTGAGGCGACGTATCGGAGGTCGGCGGATCCACCGCCAGCCACATCTTGCCGCCGCTCATCTTGGCATACACGTCGTTAAATCTGAAAAAGGCACCCGCATCATTTGTTTCGAGATAGAGAACATCGCGTCCCTGCGCGCGTCCGCGCAGATCGCCGGTCACAGGTGTATCCCGTCCAATCTTTCCGCTCAGTGAGAACGCCCGAATCGCTCCATTGCGGCGCGACAGCTTCAGATCCACGCTGCGGATTGCCTCACCATAGAATCCCGCAAGCGCGCCGAGCTTGGCGTCGATGTCGATGTCGAAATTCTTGGATTTTTCCTTGGTGTTCTGATCCCTGCCGGACATCGTGCTCTTGATGAAGCCGCGGCCGTCAAACACTTCACCGCGCATGGTGACCTTGAGCGTTCCGTCCGGCGCGCGCTCGGCCTTCAAACTCGCCTTGTCGCCTTCCGAGGGAGAGAAGGTCGGAAAAAACACATTCACGAGATCGTTTTTGTCATCGACCTCAAGCGTTCCTTTGATCTGTGTCCCGCTGCCTTCAACGACAATATCCTCGAAACGTGTGCCTTGCGGCTTCTGCACGACGTTGAAAGTCATCTTCGTCGTTTTTCCGGCAACCTTGGTCCAGCCCGGCAGCAGATTGTCGATACGCGCCGCGGTCAGATCGGCTTCAACGCCAAAGCGGTTGTCGCGATTGTCGCCGTCGCCGCTTGCGATCTTGCCGGTGAGTTTGATGGGAATGGCGCCGCTGACGCCCGATCCCAGATCGACGCCAAGGCGAGCACGGGCCGCATCGTCGAGGATCGCCGCCACGCGCACGTCGGCGTCACCCTCGTTGTTCTTGCGATAATCGAGTGCCGCTGGTTGTCCGCCGATCTTGACGTCGCCCTTGACCCGATAGCCCTGATTGTCGGCGACAACCTTGAGCGAACTGGCTTCGAGCTTTTGATTCATCGCAAGCTTGTCGACGGCCAGCGCACCCAGATCAAGGTTGATGGAGTACGTTGTGTCGGCCTTGGTCAGCGCGTTCTTCAAGGGCATCGCGAGCGTGACGATCGCAGAGACCGTGCCCTTGCTCGAATTGGGATCGATGATCGTATCGCCCGTTTCGCGCAACCGCTCCGACTGCAGGATTTCGGCAGCTGCGGGAACCGGACCGTCGATACGGAAACGCACCTTGGTGGGCGCGGGTTTCGGCGCGAGATCCGGCACCTCAAACGTCAAATCGGAAATGTTCAGCCGCCGGCCAGCCGGCGTATCGACAGCACCCTGCCCGACATTGACGGTCACGGTCCGCCCGCTGATGCGTCCCTTCATGTCGGCATCGCGAACCAGCGGCATGTCATCGACCGGCTTGATGGTCAGGCCATTCGCGAGAAAATTCACTGAGAGTCCATCGTCCGGAATCGGCGGCCCGCCTCGAACCAGCGTATGGACCGGCGCATTGACGGCAATGTCCAGCCGCTGGACCGCTCCACGATCAACCCGCTCGGTGACCCATTCCCGCACCTCCGGCGCAATCAAAACAGGCCAGATGCGTTTGAGCACCGAAACCGGCATAGGCGTCGCTGCCATTCCAAGCGTCAGCCGAGCTTCACCCGAATAATCGAGGCTTCCGGATCCCGCGATGCCGATCTCGCCGTTGCTGATGTCGCACTGGGTCAGGAGAACACGCCGATTATCGGTATCGAACCGCACGCGGACAGCGATGCGGTTAAAGATCGAGGGAGCTTCTCCCTCCTCTCCCGCCAGCAAAATCGTTCCGCCGCTAAGACCCAGTTGCCAGTTCGGAATGGTGTCGTTGGGCGGTTCGAGATGCGCCAGCAGCGTGACGCGGTTGGCGCCGGCATAAACGTGAAACGGCGCGACCATGACGCGGCGTCCGGCGTCCCATTCGATGCGCGCATCGGCGTGGTCGATCAGCATCGGATAATCGGGGACATTGAGGTCGACGATGGAGCCCTTGCCAACGACCAGCTCACCCCGGAAATAAGTCGGAAGCCCGTCGCGACCGATCTCGCCCTTGAATTCACCACTGAGCGGCATATCCGCCGCGTAAGTGAAATCCTTCAACCGCGCCGCAAGCAGCAGATTGTTGGTGGGAACCTTGTTGGCGCTGATGTCGATCGAGCGCACGCCGTTGAACGGCGCACCGACCGCGACCTTCATCTCCCAGCCGTTCTTGCCCTCTTCACCAACGCTGAGTGCCGCGCCTCCGCCGACCGGCCGTCGCAAGCTGAGACTGATGTTCTTGAAATTCAGGATGCCGCCATTGCGCTGATCTTCAACGGTCAGCACACCGTTGCGCAATCCAATTTCATTTAGACTTTGACCATCAAGACCGTTGGCGCTGAGACTGTCGAGCCAATCGAGTGCGGCGAGCAATCCGCTAGTTCCATTCGAAGCCGCAACAGACGACGCTGGCGCTACGGGCGGCGCGGGCGATGCCTGAAAAGGTAACGGCGTCGGGCCGGAAGCGGTCGGCGGCGCAGGCTTGACGGCCACCTTGCCGGTTGCGAGCGGACTGTTACTCTGCCCCGTCGAGACAATCACGCGGCCATCAGGTGTAATCCGTACCGCAAGTTCAGCGCCGACGAGGCGGAGCGTTTCAGCGCGCAGGCGCCCCGTCAGCAGCGCCGTACCGGACAACCGCACTTCGGCTTTCGGCGCGCTTGCGACGATATTGCGGTCGTGATCCCGCACCACGATGTCCCGCAGCCGGACTGCGATCCTGATCCGGCCCGCACGTTCGATCTGCGTGCCGCCGACTTCAACAGTGTGGTCGTGTCCAAGGTTTTCCTCGATCGCCGACGCAAGCCACGGCGTCACGACGTCGAGATTGACCGGACCGGCGCCGAGCCGCAGCCACAACGCGCCGAATCCCGCAGCGAAC
>CALRLJ020000431.1:0-3357 GCA_943368635.1 Sediminibacterium ginsengisoli
GCTCACGAATGTGGATGGAGGGCCGGCCTTCGATGGCGGGCTTGTCGATAATGTTCCCGTTGAACCGATTGAGTCTATCGAGTCGGCTGGCGGGCGCTCGCTCGTGCTGTTGACGCGAGTCTACAAATCGATCCCCGTCGTAAAGGGACGCACATACGTGCAGCCATCCCGGAAAGTCGATGTTGGGCAGTTCGATATCAGGAACCCGGACGGCATCCGAAACGCCTACGAATTAGGCTTGGAAGATGGAAGTGCGTTTGCCGCCTCGCTCAATCGATGAGGCATAAGACATGTTTCTCAGGCCAACTCGACCGCGCACGTTGAAATAATCGATGACGCAGCAGCATCGCTGCCGCGTCATCATTCCGATTTATCAATGCTTATGCATCGGCCCGCCAGAACCACTCGCGCCTATGGCGTTAACATTGAAGCTAACGTCAAGCTTGCCGGCCTTTTCGAAGGTCAGCGTCGCCTTCAGCGTGTCGCCCTGCTTTAACGGCTGCTTGATGTCCATGAACATCATGTGAAAACCGCCAGGTTTGAGTTCAACCGTTTCTCCCGGCTTGATCGTCAGCCCGTCGTTCAACTGCCGCATCTTCATCACGCCGTCGTTCATCGACATTTCGTGAATTTCAACATGATCGGCCGCGACTGAAGCGGCGCCGACCAGACGGTCAGCGGCTTTTCCGTTGTTGGTCACCTTGAGATAGCCGCCAGCGATCTTGGCGCCGCCCGGCGTGGCGCGCGTCCACGGCGACACAACAACCAGATCGCCGATCTTGAACGTATCGCTTCCCGTTTGGGGAGCCGCCCCCATCTGGGCGTGATCCATCTTGCTGTGATCCATTTGCGCCTGCGCAACCGTTGTCGTGTCGGCAACGATCCGCAGCGTCGGAGCTGGCGATTTCAGGCTGTGTGGATTTTGTCCATCTGTCGCGATCTGATCCCAGCGGACCTCACCCTTGGTGCATTGCTGAACCGTCGGAAAAGAGATCGTCTGACCCGGACGGAAATCTCCGGCAAGGAAACTCGTGAAGGTGAACTCATCGTAGTTGTCATCCGACAGTGAACCACCCGACCAGACGATCTCCTTCGGTCCTTCAGTCACGGCCTTGCCATGGCTCTGATAGGTCTTGGCATAGGCACCGCGCGCAATACTGAGCGTCCATCCCGCTTTGGGCATCGGTTTCACGCCGATGATCCCCTCCGGAATCTGGATCCGGATGGCTTGGGTGGCCGCACCATCGCAGCCATGCGGCACCTGAAACACCGCCTTGTAGTACGTGCCGGTGCGCGCCTCGCCGGTCGCGAGCGTGATATGGGCAGACGCGCCTGATTGCGACGCGATGAAGGCTGTGAGAGCCAAGCCGGTACGGGCCAGCAGCCGCTGGGAGGGGCGGAAATTGATGGACATGTTGTTCCTCGAATGAAGCTGAAAGATAATTCCGAAACGGGAGTTCAGGTTGTCTCTGTCAGCATCGGAGGAGCTCGGGCCAGAAAGACCGGCTTCCGAAAATTGGTCGGAAGGGTTGCTTGGCGTTCAGCCAGGAATGGCGCATAGGTCGTTAATCGCGCCGGTGAGAAATCCCGGTCGTCCGAGGGCTTTCCCGCTACATGGCCCATCAGGCACGCGCTGCGGCAATCGTGATGGGTGTTCGGCCCGAGCGGTCCGTCGGCGTTTGGGTTCCCGGACGCCGCCAAACCGTAGCAGACGGCGCTCGAGCCGCCCGCAGCACCTCCCCCAATCTCCAGAGTCCCGCTCCAGGCCAGAAGCAAGCCCTGGATCACCAGGACTTGCGACAGCACGATGGTCAGGAGCAACCGGCAAACAGAGTGGCGATCAAGCATCCCGCGGCTATGCCACGCTCATTGTGGGACGTCTACGACTGGAAAGCTCAAATCGCTTCTGCAAGCCCGTCGGCAGATCACTTCAATAAGTCGGCAGATCACTTCAATAAAATGAACTATCATTCCTAATTATCCTGCGCCCGGAGGACATATTATGTCCTTCAGCGCACTTACACTGAGTATCCCATTAAAGCATAGCTTAGTGTAAGCTGTACCTACATACCTCTTAGGGCGGCATTCGAAAATCTGTGTCGACTTTGCGTCAAACCAATGAATTATTGGCCAAAATCTGAGCCCAAAAGTCTCTGCTGCATACCTCCCGGTGCCTAGGTGAGTTCATATTTAGGTGAAAGATTAATCACTCCTTACGGAAGACATGCATTTTATGCCTAGCTGCATCGCAACATTTGCAGTGTTGCGCCGCAGAATCGTCCCCTATATTCGGTTCCAACGATGACGCTACTCCAAGGGCTGAATCGTGAATACGAAGGAGACTAAACATGCTGCTCTCATTTATCCGCGCTATCCAGGCGTTCCGCGACTATCAGCGCAATGTTGCTGAGTTGTCCCAGTTGAGCGATCGGGAACTGGCCGATATCGGGCTTGACCGCTCTGATATCCAGCGGGTCGCAGCCGGCGCCTACAACGGCTAAACGCCGCGAACTGCATCACGAACGGATTACGCCCGCTACACGCGGGCGTTGTCGTATCTGATGCTTCGTCGCAAGCGCTTTACGTACCGAGACATTGCATCGAAGCGTTGCGGGCTCTAGTTGTGAGCCATGACAACCCAGAACAATCATCACGCGGCAGCGGTCCACGTCATTGGTGGCGGACTCGCCGGCTCGGAAGCTGCCTGGCAAATCGCCAATGCCGGCGTCAACGTCGTGCTGCACGAGATGCGCCCCACCCGCACAACCGATGCCCATCGCACCGACAGCCTCGCCGAACTCGTCTGCTCCAATTCCTTCCGCTCCGACGATGCTGCGAACAATGCGGTCGGTTTGCTGCACGCCGAACTGCGCAAGCTGAACTCGCTGATCATGCGCAGCGCGGACGCCAATCAGGTACCCGCTGGCGGCGCACTTGCCGTGGACCGCGACGGCTTTTCGGCTGCGGTCAGCGCGGCTCTCACCGCGCATCCGAAGATCGAAATTCGCCGCGAGGAAATTGCCGGACTTCCTCCGGCTGACTGGCAGAACGTGATCGTTGCGACCGGCCCTCTCACGTCGCCCGCGCTCGCCGATGCGATCCGCAATCTCTCGGGCGAAGATGCCCTCGCCTTCTTTGATGCGATTGCGCCGATCGTGCATCGCGACTCCATCAACATGGATGTCGCGTGGTTTCAGTCGCGCTACGACAAGGTCGGCCCCGGCGGCACCGGCGCCGACTACATCAACTGCCCGATGAGTCGCGAGCAATACGACGCCTTCGTCGATTCCCTGATCGCGGGCGAGACAACCGACTTCAAGGAATGGGAAACCAACACGCCTTACTTCGACGGCTGTT
>CALRLJ020000432.1:0-3356 GCA_943368635.1 Sediminibacterium ginsengisoli
GCGAAGGGGCGATCGAGCCCAACCCGGAACAGATGGTTCAGGACCGGTACGACGAGCTTCCGAATTCCTGGAACTTCGGCGTTTACAGCGATGGCGTCCTGATGAGTTCACTTCGCATCACGGTGTCCTCACCGGAGATGCCGATCTGCCCATCGCTTGGTGTGTTTCCCGATCTGATCGAGCCTGAACTTGCCAAAGGCCGTGTGCTGATCGATCCGACACGATTCGTTGCGGACCCCGATCGCGAAGCGCGTTGTCCCGAACTGCCGTATGTGACGCTGCGTCTTGCCTATATCGCCTGCGAGTATTTCGAAGCGGACATCGGGTTGGCGAGCGTTCGCGCCGAGCATCAGGCATTTTATCGCCGGGTGTTTCTGCACAAGTCGATCAGCCAGCCGCGGGATTATCCCAGTCTCACCAAGCCGATCTGCCTGATGGCGGTTGATTATCCGGCCATGCGCGAGCGGGTTTTCGAGCGCTATCCCTATTTCCGGTCGAGCTACTTCGAACGGCGCAAGCTGTTCGAGCGCAGCCAGCCGACGGTGGAAGCTGCGCCGGTTGTCACCCTGCCGCAATTTCCGTTCGCACAGGCGACCATCGCGCCGCGTTCCTGAGCGGCCCGGCAAGATCGGCCACCGCGAAACAGCCGGAATTTTCGGCAAATAATGAGGGCTCCAGCCATTGGCGGAGCCCTTTTTGTTTGCGCATTCACCGTCGCGCCATATTCATGACCCATTAACCATCGGGACCGGTTTTGGGTGATGTGCGGCATTTGAGTGTCTCCGGCAACGCCTCATCAAGGTTGACGGAACGTTCGCTTAACCAAGCCGCTGTAGACCGGACCCCTAGTCATTCGAACCAGAGCGTGGAGGCTCCGGAATGAAACATCAGATGCGTATCCTCCAGGGATTGAAGCTTGCAGCGGTTTTGGCCGTCGCACTGTCGATGGGCGCCTGCGCCAACAAGAACGGCATGGGTGGCGATGCCATGGCGAGCGCGGCTGTGCCCGGCAGCCAGCAGGATTTCGTGGTCAATGTCGGCGACCGCGTGTTCTTCGAGAGCGACCAGACTGAATTGTCGCCGCAGGCGATCGCAACCCTCGACAAGCAGGCGCAGTGGCTGCAGCAGTACAATCGCTACGCCTTCACCATCGAAGGCCACGCCGACGAACGCGGCACCCGCGAGTACAACATTGCGCTCGGCGCGAAGCGTGCGCAGTCGGTTCGCAGCTTCCTCGCGTCGCGCGGTATCGATGCGAGCCGCATGCGGACGATTTCCTACGGCAAGGAACGCCCGGTCGCGGTGTGTAACGACATCTCGTGCTGGTCGCAGAACCGCCGTGCGGTGACCGTGCTGAACGCCAGCTCATAAGGCTGTCGTCGAAACCATTTAAAAGCGGCGCCTCCGGGCGCCGTTTTGTTTTGGTGCCCGGACAAGCGAGCGGCTGTCGGAAGCCATATTTTTGGCGTACTGAAACTGTCAATCTTGGACGCTTTGAAAGCGCCGCCCTTATCTTTTTTCGGGTCAAAATGTCATCCAGATTTCAAATTCTCGCCTTTGCGGTCCTCGCGTCCGCTCCCGTGTGGCTGCCTGCCGGTGCTTTCGCACAGCAGGATCTCGATCCCGAAATCCGGGTCGAGCGGCTGGAAAATCAGCTGCGGACGCTGACCGGCCAGAACGAGGAATTGCAGTACCGCAATCGCCAGCTCGAAGAGCAGTTGCGGGCGCTTCAGGGCGCGCAGCCGCCTCAGCCCAATCAAGCCGCTGCTCCCCGGCCTGCCAGCCCCAATGTCGTGGCCGCGCCGCAGGTTCAGCCCAATCCGGGTTACCAGCCTTCGCCCGGCGGCGCTCAGGCTCCGGCGGTAATTGCAGCCCCGGTCGCCAGCAGCGGCCGCCGCGGCGATGCTTTCGACCCGAGCCAGAATCCGAATGCGCCGGGCGTGCCGCGTGCGCTCGGCGGCGGTCAGGCACCTTTGGCTAACGGCCAGGTCGGTGCGCCGGGCGGCCGTGAAGCAGGCGAACCGCTCGATCTGTCGGATGTCGGCGGCCCACGCGGCCCCAATGGCGCGCCGGTGCAGCGTGCAACGCCGCCGCAGGGCAACACCACGGCTGCGTTGACGACCCTGCCGCCTTCGGCGACGCCGCGTGACGAGTTCGATCTCGGCATCGGCTATATCCAGCGCAAGGATTACGCGCTCGCCGAAGAGACGATGCGGAATTTCGCGCAGAAGTATCCCACCGATGCGCTGCTGCCGGATTCGCAATACTGGCTCGGCGAGAGCCTGTACCAGCGGCAGAAGTATCGTGACGCCGCGGAAGCGTTTCTCGGCGTGACCACGAAATTCGACACCTCGGCCAAAGCGCCGGACTCGCTGCTGCGTCTCGGTCAGTCGCTGGCCGCGCTCAAGGAAAAAGAAGCCGCCTGTGCCGCATTCGGCGAAGTCACCCGCAAATATCCCCGCGCCTCGAACGGCGTGAAGCAGGGTGTTGCCCGCGAGCAGAAGCGGGTGGGCTGCTGATCGATTGAGATAAGACCTCGCACCTCACTTCGGTGCGGGGACTTCGGGCGCATTTTGGGGCATGATCGCGTGACCCGATGTCCGGTGAGATCATCCTCAATCGTCATGCCGAAGCCGAACGATTCTCAAGTCATCTCCATCGCCGAGGCCAGAGCGCTTTTCGCCGACTGGAAAGGTGCCCCGGCGCTTGTGCTCGCCGTGTCCGGCGGTCCGGACTCCATGGCCCTGATGTGGCTCGCCGCGCGCTGGCGGCGGTCCTTGAAAAAAGCGCCGCGTCTTGTCGCGGTCACGGTCGATCATGGATTGCGCAAGGAGGCCGCGCGGGAGGCCCGCGAGGTCAAGCATCTTGCCACATCGCTCGGCGTTGAGCACCGCACGCTGCGATGGCAGGGCGAAAAGCCGAAAACCGGATTGCCTAAGGCGGCGCGCGATGCACGCTATCGGCTGCTGGCCCGAGCGGCATCGGGTTATGGTGCATCTCATATTTTCACAGCACACACCCGCGACGATCAGGCCGAGACCGTGATCCTGCGACTGTCGCGCGGCAGCGGCCTTGCGGGACTGGCGGCGATGGCGCGGCAGTCGGATCGCGGCGATGTCGTGCTGGCCCGCCCGTTCCTGGATTTGCCGAAATCGCGGCTGGTCGCCACGCTGCAGAAGGCGGGTATCGCCTTCGCCGACGATCCGACCAATTACGATCCGCGCTTTACCCGCCCAAGGCTGCGCGCGCTGATGCCGGCGCTTGCGGCGGAAGGCGCCGACGCACGCGGGTTGTCGCGGCTTGCGTTGCGTCTTGCCCGCGCCAATGCCGCGCTCGAGATCATGACCGATGGCGCG
>CALRLJ020000433.1:0-3346 GCA_943368635.1 Sediminibacterium ginsengisoli
GAGAAAACATTTCGATACCAAGTGCCGCGAAACGAGGCCAGCATCTTCCGCAGATGCGGCCTGTGGATCTGATTTTGACCTAACGTCATAGAAACGTCATCGGGAGGTTTCGCATATGCGTATCTCAATTTTTGCGGTCAGTTTTCTGCTCGCGGCCGGTCTTTGCAGTACCTCCGTCGCATACGCGGCACCGGTCGATCAAAGCACGGTGTCGGTCGGCGGCGTATCCGCTGCATTGCTCAAACCGGCGCACCCGAAAGGCGGGATCATCCTGCTGGCTGGCGGCGCGGGCAATATCGGCGTCGGTCCCAACGGCACAATTGCGCGCGAAGGTAATCAGCTTGTGCGCACGCGCGCGGCTTACGCCGCCCGTGGCTTCGCCGTGCTGGTGCCGGACTGCTGCGTCGATGTGGCGGCAGCCGTTCAATACATGCACAGCTTCGGAAAAGTCACGCTGGTCGGCACAAGCCGCGGCACGCAGCGCGCGGGGCGGGGGATCGCTGCGGGTGCGCGGCCCGACAGGCTGGTGTTGACGTCGGGTTTTCTCAGCAATGCCTCGGGCGACAGCGACAATGTCATGAACATGCTTGGCTCTCCGGCCGCATTGCCGTCCACGCTGATCGTGCATCACCGGCAGGACGGCTGCTTCAAGACGTTGCCTGCGGGCGTTGCTCCGTTCGTTGAATGGGCCAAAGGCAAAGCGCGGGTCGCCTGGCTCGATGGCGGCAGGAGCGAGGGCAACCCGTGCGAGGCCTTTGCGCATCACGGCTTCAACGGTCAGGACGGTCAGGTGGTGTCGGCTGTCGCGGGCTTTGCCGCGCGATAGCTGTTGGCGAACGCGGCCCAAACCATCTGGTGAGCGCCTCGCGAAGGCCCTGATCGGTCTGCTGGCCGACCCAAGCCACATATCCGTCGGGACGGATCAACACTGCGGGCGGACCGGTGACGACACCGAGTGCGGGAAGCTCCCACGTGCCATCGTATTGGGCGTCGATCAGCCGAACCTGATCCGTCCATTCCGCGACGTCGAAGCGGCCGGCCTCACCAAGGTTGAGCAGGATCGGCCGGGCCTCGTGCAACAGGGTGAAGACCCGCGTCGAACCATTTGCGGTGACAAGATCGAGGTCAGGCATACGGCGTCCGAGCAGCGGGTGGCCGTCGCCGAGATCGTAATGAACATCGAGACCGGACATCATCGCCGCGAAGCGCTTGCGTGGTTCGTCCATCCGCAGAAGATCGGTCATCGTCTCGCGCAAGGCTCCGGTGCAATCGTCACCGCGGCCAAGCGCGGTTTGCGCCCTTGTCAGGCGAAGCACGCGGGCGGCGATGGGATGCCGCTCGGCGTGATAGCTATCGAGCAGGCTTTCCGGCGCCGTGCCTTTGATCACCTGCGCGAGTTTCCAGCCGAGATTCACCGCGTCCTGAATGCCGATGTTGAGTCCCTGTCCGCCGGTCGGTGCATGAACGTGCGCGGCATCGCCGGCCAGCAGCACGCGTCGATCCCGGTAAGCCGCCGCTTGCCGGGCCATGTCGGTGAATCTGGTGAGTGAAACCGGATTGCGGGCGCCGAAGTCTGTGCCGTAGACCGCGATGAGCGCATCGCGGAGTTCATCAAGGGTCGGCTCGTCATCTGTGCCGATCTGTTGCTCGACCAGCACCACACCGACGCGATTGCCGTCCTCCGCCTTGCCGAGAGCATTAACTCCCTTCTCACCGAGACGGATGCCGAACGCAGGCTGTTCTGTCATCTCGACCTCGGCGATCAGGTAGCTGACCGACGCGTCCCATCCGGGAAAGTCGATACCGGCGGTCTTGCGGATCAGGCTGCGGCCGCCATCGCATCCGACGAGATACTTTCCATGCAGCGACGCGCCGCCGTACAGCGTGACCTCGACGCCGGAGTCATTCTGTACAAATCCCGTGACCTCATGCTCGCGATGGAATCTCACCGGCAGTTCGCCAACCCATTCGGCCATAATGCGCTCGACGTGGCTCTGCTTCAGCGCCAGCCCATAGTTGTGACGCGTGGGAAAGTCGCTGATGTCGAGAGGAATGAACGAGAAGCCGGCAACCTGTGCAACCTGTCCCTGCGAGAGGAACCGGTCGGCAATTCCGCGCTGATCGAAAACCTCGATGGTGCGTGAATGCAGGCCACGGGCGCGCGTGCCGGTAAAGTGCTGTCCGGCGCGCCGTTCGACAATGGCCACATCGATGCCTGCCAATGCCAGTTCGCCCGCCAGCATCAGGCCTGTTGGTCCCGCACCCACGATCAAGACGTCTGCATCCGGTGTTTTCATCAAGCCCCTCCGTCGTTCGCAATGGCGGCGTTTTTGGAGGGGCGTTCATAGGGCCGCAGGTCGAGGCTTTGCAATTCTTGAAATTATTTGTTTCGGCACCATATCAACATCAGGCAGGCCGCTGATGGTCCGCGTATCCAAACATTTCAGTCGAGCGAGGGTGTGCAATGGTGGGGCCGTTGTTGCGCGTCGAGATTTGGCGTGAGCAAGGTACGGCGGTCCGGTTGCCACCCGCGCGGCGACGTTAAGGTCTGAACTGAAATTCAAGCGGCCGGTGTCAAGTGAATTCCGGCTTGATGCGTGAGCTGAATCCAGATCCGTTTGCGCGACGCCATCCGGTCACCATGTCGCCTTTTGCAGCGAAGTCGGTCACCGTTTTGCCTTTTGATTTTCAGCGCGGTTTTGCCCGCCAAAAATTGCAGGTTAGGCGGCGTCGGACACCCGCAGCGTGTCCGCGATCCAGCTATCCAGATCCAGCAACGCGCGTGCGCTGATCGCCTGTTTCTTCGCAACGGTCTTTTCGTTGCCGCGCAGCCGTGAGCCGTCCGGCTTCTTTGTCGGCGGCGACGCCAGCGGCGGAAACAATCCGAAGTTGATATTCATCGGCTGGAACGAGCGCGGTCCGGCATCGATGGTCTCGATGTGACCGCCGGTGATATGTCCGAGCAGCGCACCGAGCGCCGTTGTCGGCGGAGGTGGTGTGATTTTGGTCTGCGTCATGTCAGCGGCAGCGAACAAACCCGCAAGCAAACCGACACCGGCGGATTCAACATAACCTTCGCATCCGGTCATCTGCCCCGCGAAGCGCAAACGCGGCTGCGCCTTCAGACGTAACTGCGGATCGAGCAGTTTCGGAGAATTCAGGAAGGTGTTGCGATGCAGGCCGCCGAGGCGCGCGAACTCCGCGTTCTCAAGTCCCGGAATGGCGCGGAGCACATGGGTCTGCGCGCCATGCTTCAGCTTGGTCTGGAAGCCGACGATGTTGTAGAGCGTGCCGAGCTTGTTGTCCTGGCGCAGTTGCACGATGGCATAGGACTTGACCGTTGGAT
>CALRLJ020000434.1:0-3334 GCA_943368635.1 Sediminibacterium ginsengisoli
TGCGATGCATTTGCTCCATCATTGCGAGGAGCGTAAGCGACGAAGCAATCCAGTCTTCGCTTCGCGATCGCATCTGGATTGCTTCGCTAAGCTCGCAATGACGGCGTGGGGTCGGCCTCAAACAACAATGCCCGGGACAAGCCCGGGCATCATCACGTTTGAACTGAACATTGTGTCGAAAAATCCTTCGCAAAATTTTGCGAGAGAACTTCAGCTATCCGCGCAACACATCCACCAATGTCTTGCCGAGACGTGCGGGCGACGGCGACACGCGGATGCCGGCGGCTTCCATCGCCGCAATTTTGGATTCCGCATCACCCTTGCCGCCGGAGATGATCGCACCGGCATGGCACTTGCGCCGTCCCGGAGGTGCTGTGCGTCCCGCGATGAAGCCGACCATCGGCTTCCTGCGCCCGCGTTTCGCCTCGTCCTTGATGAACTGCGCGGCGTCCTCTTCCGACGAGCCGCCGATCTCGCCGATCATCACAATCGACTTGGTTGCGGGATCGGCAAGAAACAATTCAAGCATCGAGATGAAGTCGGTGCCCTTCACCGGATCGCCGCCGATGCCGACCGCCGTGGTCTGACCGAGACCTTCGGCGGATGTCTGATACACCGCCTCATAGGTCAGCGTGCCGGAGCGCGACACGATTCCGACGTTGCCTTTCTTGAAGATGTTGCCGGGCATGATTCCGATCTTGCATTCGCCAGCCGTCATCACGCCGGGACAGTTCGGTCCGATCAGCCGCGAGCTTGAACCTTCCAGCGCGCGTTTGACGCGCACCATGTCGGCGACCGGAATGCCTTCGGTGATGCAGACGATCAGCGGCACTTCGGCGTCGATCGCTTCGCAGATCGCGTCCGCAGCACCCGGCGGCGGCACATAGATCACGCTGGCGTCGGCGCCGGTCGCTTCGCGTGCCTGCGCCACGGTGTCGAACACCGGCAAGCCGAGATGCGACGAGCCACCCTTGCCGGGCGACGTGCCGCCGACCATCTGGGTGCCGTAGAGCGCGGCCTGTTCGGAGTGGAAAGTGCCGTTTTTCCCGGTAAAACCTTGGCAAATCACCTTTGTGGTGCTGTCGATAAGAATGGACATTACGCAGCTTCCTTTCGTATGGCGCGAACGATTTTCTGCGCGGCATCGTCGAGATCGTCGGCAGCAACAACATTCAGTCCAGACTCGGCGATCACCTTCTTGCCGAGTTCGACATTGGTGCCTTCGAGGCGCACCACCAGCGGCACGTTCAGGCCCACCTCGCGCACGGCGGCGACCACACCTTCGGCCACGACGTCGCAGCGCATGATGCCGCCGAAGATGTTGACCAGGATGCCCTGCACGTTCGGATCGGAGGTGATGATCTTGAACGCGGCTGCGACCTTTTCCTTGGTCGCGCCACCGCCGACATCGAGGAAATTCGCCGGCGTCGCACCGTAGAGTTTGATGATGTCCATCGTCGCCATCGCCAGACCCGCACCGTTGACCATGCAACCGATGGTGCCTTCGAGCGCGATGTAGTTCAGGTCGTACTTCGAGGCCTCGATTTCCTTCTCGTCTTCTTCCGAGAGGTCGCGCAGCTTCACCAGTTCATGGTGACGGTACAGTGCATTGGAATCGAAATTGATCTTGGCATCGAGGCAGCGCAGCTCGCCTTGCTTGGTCACCACCAGCGGATTGATTTCCAGCATCGCCATGTCGGTGGACACGAACGCGTTGTAGAGTTGCGCGGTGAGCTTCTCGGCTTGCTTGGCAGCATCGCCGGTCAGGCCCAGCACCTGCGCAACCTTGCGGCCGTGATGCGCCATTACGCCGGTGGCGGGATCGACGGAGAACGTCACGATCTTATCAGGCGTATCGTGCGCGACCTTCTCGATGTCCATGCCGCCTTCTGTCGATACCACGAAGGCGACGCGCGAGGTTTCGCGATCGACCAGCATCGAGAGATAGAATTCCTTGGCGATATCGGAGCCGTCTTCGATATACAGCCGGTTGACCTGCTTGCCCGCAGGTCCGGTCTGTTCGGTCACCAGCGTGCGCCCGAGCATTTCCTTGGCGAAGCTTGCAACTTCATCGATCGACTTCGCCAGCCGCACGCCACCCTTCGCATCCGCCGGCAATCCTTTGAACTTGCCTTTGCCGCGACCGCCGGCATGGATCTGCGATTTCACCACATACACCGGACCCGGCAATGACTTTGCCGCAGCAATCGCTTCATCGACTGTAAAGGCCGGCGCGCCAGCCGACACCGGCGCTCCAAAACTCTTCAGGACAGCTTTGCCCTGGTACTCGTGGATATTCATGTCGTCCTCCCGATGATGACGCTTTGGAAACGCCCTATTTCTGGGCCTTAAACGAAACAACCGACTTCTTGCATTATGTATACCAAGACCTCTGTCAAAATAAAAGAGGCGTCCCGAAGGACGCCTCTTCAAAATGCGACCGTTTAAGCTGCAGCGTTCTGGCCGGCGGCGTCTGCCGATGCAATCTCGTTCCCCAGAATGAACGACCGGCGCATCGGCTTGATGACGAGCACCGCAAGAAGCGCCGCACCCGCATTCAACGCGACTGCAATCACGAAAACTGCCTGCCATCCGTACTTGGCCGCGACCAGGCTCGCCAGCGGAACAAGCAAGGCAGCGGTTCCTTTGGCGGTGTAAAGCATGCCGTTGTTCGTCGTCGCGTACTTGGATCCGAACGTGTCCCCGCTGGTTGCGGGGAACAGGCTGTAGATTTCGCCGAACACGCCGAAATACACCGCCGTCGCAAGCACGAAGACCACCGGGTTATGGCCGTATGTAGCCAACGTCAGCAGCATCAGCGCAGCCGTGCCGAACGCGATGAACATCGTATGCTCGCGGCCGATAGTATCGGACACCCAGCCGAAGAACGGCCGGCCGAAGCCGTCGAAAATACGATCGAGCGAAATCGCGAAAGTCAGCGCGGCCATCTGGAAGCCGGCAAGACTTACCGGTGAACTCGCAATCTTGTAGTCGTGCGCAATCGGCGCGATCTGCGCAGCCGTCATCAGGCCGCCGGCGGCAACCATCACGAAAACCAGATACATCACCCAGAAGATCGGACTACGCAGCGTTTGCGGCGGAGTGAAATCGATCTTTGTCTGCGGAAGATTCAGCTTCTTTTTTTGGACAGGAAACACCTGCGTCGGCCTGCGCAAAAAGAACGCAAGCACGAATACGACAATGCCCTGGCCAATGCCGAAATCCAGAAATGCGGTTTCATATCCGCTGGTCGCGATCATATTGGCGATCGGGACAACGGTGATTGCCGCACCCGCGCCGAAACCGGCGGCAGTGGCACCCGCTGCAAGACCGC
>CALRLJ020000435.1:0-3325 GCA_943368635.1 Sediminibacterium ginsengisoli
ATCGAGAAGCTGCACAATTTAGAACAATTGCCGGCGATCGGGTTCACCGTCTCCTGCTTCCCGGTGAAGATCGAACGTGCATCCGCCGGATGGACCCGAGCGGTCGCCATTCTGGATACGTAGCCCTGCAACGAATGGCCCTTAACAACGCTAACGGCGCAGGACTAGACTGCGCCGCACGGCGGCAATGCCGGACAAGGGATTGGAGATTGTCCATGACGATGCCTCAGGATATCGCCCAGCTTCAGTCTAAAATGAAAGAAGCCGTCAAGGCGAACTGGAAGGCCTTCCTGATCGAAGGCATCGTGCTGGTGATTTTGGGAATGGCCGCGATTGCCATTCCGCTGCTCGCCAGCATCGCGGTCACGATCTTCCTCGGCTGGCTGTTCCTGATTAGCGGCGTTGTCGGGCTTTATCTCACCCTCACCACGCGCGATATGCCCGGCTTCTGGTGGTCGCTGATCTCGGCGGTTCTGGCGCTTGCCGCAGGCATTATCCTGATTGTGCAGCCTGTGGCGGGAACGCTGACGCTCACTCTCGTGGTCAGCGCCTATTTCATCGCTGAAGGCATCACCACGATCATGTACGCCCTCGCCCACCGGAAGGAATTGTCCGGACGCTCGGGCTGGTTGCTGATGTCGGGCATCGTCGATCTGGTGGTCGCGGCATTGATTATCGCCGGACTTCCCGGATCCGCCGCGTGGGCGATCGGACTGCTGGTCGGCATCAATCTTGTGTTCGGCGGCACCTCCCTGATCGGGATGGCGCTCGCCGCGCGAAACGCCTGAAGGCTGCCGTCGTCAGCAGCCTCTGCAGATGCTCTTGATCTTGCGATCGAGCGCCTTGTCTTCCGCTGACTCCATGTAACCTTTTTCCTGCGCGGACGGCACGTCGCTCGCGCGCGGTTGGCGGTGTCCGACGGGCGCGCTCGGAACGCCGCCTGAATTCGATGTCGCAGATGGGGTCGCACCCGACGTTCCGCTTTTGCTTTGGGCCAGCACACCTGTTGCACCGAGCATCAGGGCGATCATGGCAATCGGGATGGATTTTCTCATGTCACACCTCCACCAAGACGATTCCTCAACGTGAAACCACTCTACTGCGAACGGCTGGGACTTTCTATCGTTCCGCAGTTACGCCTGCCCTGCGCCGCACAATCCTGCACCTTGCGCAAATCGGCCATCGATCCGAGCAACCAAATACCGGCGGCGGCGATCAGGACAAAAAAGCCGAGCATCACCGCATTTTCGACGGCCCGATTGCCGTCTTTTTCGGGAGGTTCGGATTCCGCCATCGTTGGAAAACCTATTCCGCAGGCGGATAGAGGTGAACGTCGCCGCAGTAATCCACAATACGATACTGCTGACCGTTCTCGTCTTCACTTGTCCGCGACAGATATTGCGGACCCACCGGGGCCTTGCCGTGACCGCCCGGAATATCGAGCACGTAATCCGGCTGGCACAAGCCCGACACGCGCCCGCGCAGGTGCTGCATCAGCTTCTGCCCTTCTTCCAGCGAAGTGCGCAGATGCGCGGTGCCCGGCGCAAGGTCGCCGTGATGCAAATAGTACGGTTTGATGCGGCACTCGACGAAGCTGCGCATCAACGCCTCCAGCGTCGCAGGATCATCGTTGACACCGCGCAACAGCACCGACTGGCTGACCATCGGAATGCCCTCGTCAATGATCCGCGCGCAGGCTTTACGCGCCTCGGGGGTCAGTTCGCGCGGATGATTGGCGTGCAGCGCCACCCATGTCGTAGCGCCGCTGACTCTTAACGCAGCAACTGTTTCGTCCGTTATCTTTGACGGATCGGCGACCGGCACGCGGGTGTGAATGCGAATGATCTTCACGTGATCGATGGCCGCGAGATCGCTCATGATCTCCTTGAGCCGGCGCGCCGACAGCATCAGCGGATCGCCGCCGGTCAGGATCACTTCCCATATCTCCGGATGCGTTCGGATGTAATCCAGCGCGTGCGTGTAAGCCTCGCTGGAGAGCGCGGTTTCCTTGCCCGGCCCAACCATTTCGCGGCGGAAGCAAAACCGGCAATACACCGCGCAAACATGCACCAGCTTGAACAGAACGCGGTCCGGATAGCGATGAACGATGCCGCTGACCGGTGAATGCGCATGATCGCCGATGGGGTCGGCATTCTCATTGGATTGCGTGACCAGTTCATCGGCGGACGGAATGTATTGGCGCGCGATCGGATCGTTGGGGTCGGACAGGTCGATCAGCGCGGCGACATCGACGGTCACCGCAACCGCGTAACGCGCAGCGACCTTTTCGAGCGCGGGCAAACTGTCTGACGGCGCAAGGCCCTGCGCGATCAGGTCAGCAGGTGTTCGCAGCGTCGCCGCAACACGTCCGGTCATGCGTCGCCTCCCGGCGGCGTCCACACCACCTGATCGACACGCGTTGCACCGCTCGCCAGCATCACGAGGCGGTCGAAGCCCAGCGCCACGCCGCAGGCGTCCGGCATATGCATCATGGCCGCAAGAAAATCCTCGTCGAGCGGATAGCGCTCACCGTAGCGGCGCTCTTTCTCGTCCATCGCCTGCGTGAAGCGCAACCGTTGCTCGCCCGCGTCGATCAACTCGCCGAAGCCGTTCGCAAGCTCGACACCGCAGGCATAGACTTCAAACCGCTCCGCCACGCGCGGATCGGACGGCTTCGCCCGCGCGAGGGCTGCTTCCGGCACCGGATATTCATACAGAACGGTCAAACGGTCCTGCCCCAGATTCGGTTCTATATGTTCGACCAGCACCTTGCTGAAAATGTCCGACCATGTGTCGTCATCGGCGATACGGACGCGATCTCCGGCCGCTGCCGCCAGCCCTTCACGGTCTGCGTGTCCATCGGGAATCGTCTTGAGCAGGTCGACCGACGCGAAGCGCGCAAACGCATCGGCAACGGTTAGTAATTCCGGCGTGGCAAAAGGGTCGGCGCTCCTGCCACGGAACGAGAACGTCCCGATCCCGGTCTCCTGTGCCGCGCGCGCAATCACCACGACGCAATCGGCCATCACCGCCTCATAGCTCTCACGGGCGCGATACCATTCGAGCATGGTGAATTCAGGCAGATGCAGCGGACCGCGTTCGCGATCCCGGAAAACGCGGGCGAACTCGACGATCCTGGTTTCACCTGCAGCCAGCAGTTTCTTGCAGGCGAATTCGGGGGACGTTCGCAGGTAGTGCCGTGATTTGTCGCCAGACGCCGATGTCAGATCGGACGCGGGGGCATGGAGATGCGTCTCGTTTCCGGGCGATTTCTGGAGGATTCCGGTTTCGACCTCGGTGAACCCCTCTCCCGCGAACCATGCCC
>CALRLJ020000436.1:0-3300 GCA_943368635.1 Sediminibacterium ginsengisoli
AACCAGCGCGACGCGCGGCGCAGCACGACCGGAGGTCTTGAGGTAGTCGAGCGCAGACTTGTCGACCGGGAAGAAGCCGCAGGTCGCGCCGTATTCCGGCGCCATATTGGCGATGGTCGCCTTGTCGGCGACCGACAGATGGTCGAGGCCGGGACCATAGAACTCGACGAACTTGCCGACCACGCCGAGCTTGCGCAGCATCTGCGTCACGGTCAGCACGAGATCGGTCGCGGTCACGCCTTCGCGCATCTTGCCCTTGAGCTTGAAGCCGACCACGTCGGGCAACAGCATCGATTGCGGCTGGCCGAGCATCGCAGCTTCCGCCTCGATGCCGCCGACGCCCCAGCCGAGCACGGCGAGACCGTTGACCATCGTGGTGTGCGAGTCGGTGCCGACCAGCGTATCCGGATAGGCGACTTCAAACATCGCCGTCTTCTTGCCGACGGTGAGTTTCTCTTTCCGGGTCCAGACGGTCTGCGCGAGATATTCGAGATTCACCTGATGGCAGATGCCGGTGCCGGGCGGCACAACGGAGAAATTCGAGAACGCCTTCTGGCCCCACTTCAGAAATTCGTAGCGTTCCTGATTTTGCTTGTACTCTTCCGTGACGTTCTTGCCGAAAGCCTTGTTGTCGCCGAAGAAGTTCACGATCACCGAGTGATCGATCACCAGATCGACCGGCACCAGCGGGTTGATTTTCTCGGCATCGCCGCCGAGCGACTTCATCGCGTTGCGCATGGCGGCGAGATCGACCACCGCAGGCACGCCGGTGAAGTCCTGCATCAGCACGCGTGCCGGGCGGAACGAGATTTCATGTTCGAGCTTGCGGGTCTTGGCCCACTTCGAGAAAGCGACGATGTCTGCTTTCTTGACGCTGCGTCCGTCCTCGTTGCGCAGCAGATTTTCGAGCAGCACCTTCATCGAATACGGCAGCTTCGAAATGCCCTTGAGGCCGTTCTTTTCAGCGGCAGGCAGACTGTAATAAACATAAGTCTTGGCGCCGACCTTGAGGGTTTTCTGGCATTTGAAGCTGTCGAGCGAGGGCATGTGAAGGATCCCAGTTCAGAAGTTGGAGATACCCGGCAAAAGGTATCGAAACACCGTCAAAAGCGAAGGAATCAGGGCTGAACCGTGCTGTTTCCGGTGGCTGATTGTGTGCTGCACCAAGTTCCGGTTTTATAGAATCTTTCCAGTCTGTCCACCACACCCGCTATGGATTGTCTCCCCGTCATGCAGTTCACGGCTGGAACTACAGCGCCCCGCCACAGGCCATCGGTCAATCCATCATGAGGCTAACGGCTCAGGGTCTGAAATGCGTCAGGGGCGGGCGAAATATCTTTTCCGGCCTCGATCTTGCGGTCCCGGCGGGACAGGCGCTGGCCGTGACCGGCATCAACGGGGCCGGCAAGTCGTCGCTGCTGCGGATCATGGCTGGTCTGCTTCCGGCGGCAGACGGCACGATCAGGCTTGAGGGCGGCGAAGCGGACCTCGCGCTCGCAGAACAGGCGCACTATCTCGGCCATCGCGACGCGCTGAAGCCCGCTTTGACGGTGCTGGAAAATCTGGATTTCTGGCGCGCGTTTCTCGGCGGCGAAGCTATCGATGGAGCCGCAAGCCTTGAAACCGTCGGCCTCGGCCATGCGACGCATCTGCCTGCGGCGTTCCTCTCCGCCGGTCAGCGCCGCCGCCTATCGATTGCGCGGCTGATTGCCGTCAATCGTCCGGTCTGGTTGCTCGACGAGCCAACGTCCGCGCTCGACACCTCCGGGCAGGCCATGGTGGCAAACTTGATGAGCGCGCATTTGCGCAGCGGCGGAATTATTCTCGCCGCAACCCATGGACCGCTCGGGATTCCCGCACAGGAACTGCGGATCGGCGGTGACGCGTGATCGCTCTTGCAGCCCTTATCCGCCGCGACATCGGCGTTGCACTGCGTGCCGGCGGCGGCGCGCTGATCGGCGTGCTGTTTTTCGTTTCGGTCGTGGTGGTGATGCCGTTCGCACTCGGCCCGGATCTGGCTTTGCTCAAACGTATCGGCCCGGCGATCCTGTGGCTGGGCGCGATGCTGGCGAGCCTGCTGACGCTCGACCGGCTGTTCACCGCTGACCAGGAAGACGGATCGCTCGATCTAATCGTGATGAGCCGCACGCCGCTGGAATTGAGTTGCGCGGCAAAGGCGCTGGCGCATTGGCTGGCGGCCGGCGTACCGCTGATCCTTGCAACACCGTTGATCGGCATCCTGCTCAACCTCGATGCGGCGGCCACGTTCGCGGTCGCGCTGACGCTGCTGGTCGGCACGCCCGCGCTGACATTTACCGGCATGATCGGCGCGGCACTCGCCGTCACATTACGGAGAGGCGGATTGCTGCTCGCGGTGGTGGTGTTGCCGCTGTCGATCCCGGTGCTGATTTTCGGCGTCGCCGCCTCGAACGCGGCCGTCGAGGGGCAAATCTCGTTCGGCACGCCGTTCTCGATCCTGTGCGCGCTGTCGCTGATAAGCTTGGTGGTCGGGCCATTCGCGGCTGCCGCCAGCCTGCGGCAGGGACTCGACTGATGCGGCATCTTATCCGATCAACTCTCACGGAACTGCGGCTAGACCAGGTTCGCGCGGATTGCCTGCCGCCGCGGTCGCGATTATCAGGGACGCCATGAGCCTTATCGACTTCGCCAATCCGACCCGGTTCCTCGCGTTGACTGCCCGCGTGCTGCCGTGGCTTGCCGCGACCACAACGATCCTGCTTGTGATCGGCCTTTATCAATCGGCGATGGCGCCTGACGATTATCAGCAGGGCGCCACCGTGAAGATCATGTTCATCCACGTTCCCAATGCGTGGCTGTCGATGTTCGTCTGGGGCGTAATGAGCGTGGCCGCACTCGGCACGCTGGTATGGCGGCATCCGCTGGCCGACGTCGCGGCGAAGGCCGCCGCACCGCTCGGCGCGGCATTCACGTTTCTCGCGCTGGTCACCGGATCGCTGTGGGGCCGGCCGATGTGGGGCACCTATTGGGAATGGGACGCGCGACTGACGTCGGTGCTGATTTTGTTTCTGATGTATCTCGGCATCATGGCACTGTGGCGCGCGGTGGAAGATCCGTCCCGTGCCGCCCGCGCAGCCGCGATCCTGACGCTGGTCGGCGCCATCAACATTCCGATCATCAAGTTTTCGGTCGACTGGTGGAATACGCTGCATCAAGGCGCATCGGTGATTCGCGCCGGCGGCCCGACCATGGACCGCGTGTTTCTGATTCCGTTGCTGGTGATGGCAGTCGCATTCTCGCTGCTGTTTCTGACACTGCATC
>CALRLJ020000437.1:0-3294 GCA_943368635.1 Sediminibacterium ginsengisoli
GATGCCCTCCACGTGGCAGGATGTGATTATTTTGGCCGGGATCGGCATCGCTGGCGGCCTCGGGCAGATATTCTTCACCGACAGCTACCGCTTCGCGCCGGCGTCGTTTCTGGCGCCGTTCGATTACACCGCGATGCTGTGGGCGTTCATGCTCGGCTACTGGTTCTTCGGCGAGGTGCCGACGCTTTACGTGGTGGTCGGCGCGATCATTGTCGCCAGCTCTGGAATTTTCGTCATCCTGCGCGAACGCTATCTCGGCCTGAAGCGGTTGCGCGATACGCCGGTGGCGGGCATCGCCACCATCGCAGACGACGAGGAAGACCCGGATGCGCCGGTGTCAGGTACAGCGAAAGCCGCGTGATTACACCCCGAACGCCTTGAACGTGATGATGGTGTAGGTGTCCTGAATTCCGGGAATGACCTGGAGCTTCTCATTGACGAAATGGCCGATGTCGGTGGCGCTGTCGACGTAGAACTTGACAAGCAGGTCGTAGTCGCCCGCCGTCGAGTAGATCTCGGAGGCGATTTCGGCCTCGGCAATCGCATTGGCGACTGTATAGGACTGGCCCAGCTTGCATTTGATCTGGACAAAGAAGGGGACCATCGCTGTTTCTCCGGCAGGGCGTTACTACATCTTCTGGAGCGCACTAGAGCCAAATCCGGCCACGGTGGCAAGGCGGCTTGCGGCTGTTTGTGCCTCGCGCGAGAGCGCGATAATAAGGGCTTTCCGGCAGGCGATGTGTCCGATGAGAGTGCCATGAGCATACCGATTGCGCTGACGATTGCGGGCTCCGATTCGAGCGGAGGCGCGGGCATTCAGGCCGACCTCAAGACGTTCGCGGCGCGCGGCGTCTATGGCGCGTCGGTCATCACAGCGCTGACCGCCCAGAACACAAAAGGCGTGACCGGCATCCACGATGTTCCGGCCGGATTCATCGCCGCGCAGATCGACGCGGTGTTTTCCGATCTCGATGTGAAGGCGGTCAAGATCGGCATGGTCGCCCGCCATGAGGCGATCGAAGCCATCGCGGCGGGCCTCGACCGCTGGTCGCCGAAGCATGTCGTGCTCGATCCGGTGATGGTCGCGACATCGGGGGACAAGCTGCTCTCGTCCGATGC
The DNA here is from genome assembly GCA_943368635.1 of Sediminibacterium ginsengisoli. GTDB lineage: Bacteria > Pseudomonadota > Alphaproteobacteria > Rhizobiales > Xanthobacteraceae > Afipia. The sequence goes on from CALRLJ020000437.1 coordinate 1,120, forward strand.
GGTTGATGCGCTGCGCACCAAATTGTTTCCGCGCGCCGGTCTGATTACGCCGAATCTGCCAGAGGCGGCAGCCCTTCTCGGTCAGGGCATCGCCGAAAGCGAAACGGAGATCGAACGCCAGGGCAGGGAGTTGCTGGCGATGGGATGCCCGGCTGTCCTGATCAAGGGCGGCCACGGCCACGGCCCTGAAAGCACCGACTATCTGATCGACAAGAACGCCGTCATCCGGCTTGCCGCTCCGCGCATCGCCACCAGCAATACGCACGGCACCGGCTGCTCGCTATCGTCGGCCATCGCGGCGGAGCTTGCGAAAGGCAATTGCCTCGAAGTCGCGGTTCGCGCTGCCAAGGCCTATGTCAGCGCCGCCATTGCCGCGGCGGACCGGCTTGAGGTGGGGAAGGGTCACGGACCGATCCACCACTTCCACGCCTTCGACTAAATTCGCACGGCGTTAGAATCGTGAAACACGACGCCGGCGCGACAAGCTGCCGCGTTTGTCGCCTGTTTGTCGTACTCCGCTGTTATTCGCCAATAAGCAAACAACGCGTCTGATTCCTGTCAGGCAGCTTATTGGAACAGAAATGACGAGCACCGATCTCGACAAGTCCATCGTTGAAACCGCCTACGCCCGCTGGGCGCCGATTTACGATGCGGTCTGCGGTCCGGTCATGGTCAAGGGGCGACGTGCCGCCGCCGCCTCTGCGCGCACCACCGGGGGAAAAATTCTTGAAGTCGGCGTCGGTACCGGATTGTCGTTCGACGACTACGACAGCAACACCGAAATCACCGGCATCGACATGAGCGCGCCGATGCTTGAGAAGGCGCGCGCCAAGATGGCGAGCGGCAAGTATCCGTTCGTCAAGGCCGTGCATCAGATGGATGCCCATCAGATGACCTTTGCCGACGCGACGTTCGATTGCGTCGTCGCACAGTTCGTCATCACGCTGGTCGCCAATCCCGAGCAGGTGCTGTCCGAATGTCACCGTGTGGTGAAGCCGGGCGGCCGCATCATCCTCGTTAACCACCTCTATTCGGAAGTCGGCGTCGCAGCCGCTGTCGAACGCTGGGCCGCGCAGAAAACCCGTGCGCTCGGCCTGCGCCCCGAATTTCCTTTCGCCCGGCTGCAGGCATGGGCGCAATCTAACGCAAGCACGACCCTCGTTGAGCGGCGCAAAGTTGCGCCGTTCGGCATCTACACACTGGTTTGTTTCGAGCGAACTCTCAATTCGCAGGCAGCGTGATCTGTCATCGCCCTGTCATGAGATTTTGATAAGCGCTCGCCTATGGAAAGACAGGTTATGAGCGACGGTAGTCCAGAACGACGCTTTCGCACTTTGTTTATCTCCGACGTCCATCTCGGAGCCCGCGGCTCGCAAGCCGATCGTCTTCTCGACTTTCTCCGCTGCCACGACGCCGACACCATCTACCTCGTCGGCGACATCATCGACGGCTGGGCGCTGAAGTCGAACTGGCACTGGCCGCAATCCCACAACGACTTCGTCCAGAAGATGCTGCGCAGGGTCCGCAAGGGCGCCAAGGTCATCTACATTCCCGGCAACCATGACGAGTTCCTGCGTTCCTATTACGGCACGCATTTCGGCGGCGTCGAGGTTGTCGAGACCGCCATTCACGAAGGCGCCGACGGCAAGAAGTATCTCGTCATTCACGGCGATATTTTCGATCTGGTGGTGCAGAACGCGCGCTGGCTCGCCCATCTCGGCGACAAGGCCTACGATTTCGCGATCCAGATGAACCGTCTGGTCAATGCCTTCCGGAAACTGTTCGGCGTGCCATACTGGTCGCTCTCGCAATGGGCCAAGCAGAAGGTGAAGAACGCGGTCAACTATATCGGCGCGTTCGAGCAGACTTTGGCCGGTGAAGCCAAGCGCCACGGCGCCGATGGTGTGATCTGCGGCCACATCCACTACGCGACCATCCGCGACGAGAACGGCATCCGCTACATGAACTGCGGCGACTGGGTCGAGAGTTGCACGGCGCTGGTCGAGCATGAAGACGGCCGCTTTGAAATCCTGACATGGACGGACCCGCTGCGCCGCGCTCAACCGGCTCCGCGTGTCACGGCGCAGGCCGCCTGATGCGTATCCTGATCGCAACCGACGCGTGGCATCCGCAAGTCAACGGCGTGGTGCGGACGCTGACCAAGATGGCGGAAGC
>CALRLJ020000438.1:0-3288 GCA_943368635.1 Sediminibacterium ginsengisoli
GCGGTGGCCATAGTGCTTGCCGGCGTGATGCGTGGAATGATGTGCGTGAGCATGACGCCCGCCGCCGTGATGTGGCCTCGCCGAAGCCGGGGTCGCCAATGCGACGAGTGCGACCGAACACAACGCCAGTGCAGCGCTGCGAAGTGGCAGGCGAAAGTTACGCGATACAGTCATCCAATAGATCCTCGTGACACCCTAAATGCCCCATCGTTCCGCATGCGGAGCGACATACCGCAGTGCACAAAACGGGTCGGTGTGACGAGAGCAAGACGCGATAAGGCGCGCGCGGAGTCATTTCGCGGCCATAGCGGGATCATTTTATGGCGAAAATGATGCAGTCGGTGCCGCGATCCAGCCCTGGATATTAATCGCCCCGGCTGAGGAGAAACACGCCCTGCTCGCCGAACATATTCCAGAACCACCACGGCGCGTTGAGCCGCAGCGGCCGGCCATAGCGATCAAGCGCAACAGCGCGCTCCATCTTGACGTTGATCTCGTCGCAGAGCTGGACGAAATCCTTGATGGTGCAGAAATGGATGTTCGGCGTGTCGTACCACGTCGCGGGCAGGTTATCGGTGCGCGGCATCTGGCCCTTGACCAGCAGTTGCAGTCTCATTTTCCAGTGGCCGAAATTCGGAAACGACACGATGGCGGTGCGTCCGATGCGCAGCAGATTTTCCAGCACCACACGCGGCTGACGGGTCGCCTGCAAGGTCTGTGACAGGATCACATAGTCGAACGAGTCGTCGGGATAATTGATCAGGTCGGTATCGGCGTCGCCCTGCACCACCGCGAGTCCCTTGGCGACGCAGCGGTTCACGCCCTCGCGCGACAGTTCAATACCGCGACCATCGACGCCGCGCGTTTCAAGCAGGCGCAGCAGGTCGCCCTCGCCGCAACCGACGTCAAGCACCTTGGAGCCGGGCTCGACCATTTGCGCCACCAGCAGATGATCGCCGCGATAGCCGTTCTCGCTGGCGGGAAGATGCGCGGTCAACCGAAACGCCTGATCCTGAATTGTCATGTTAGCGGCTCGTCCAGGTCTAGTTGCTCGTCGAAGTCAGGCCGTGCGCGGACGCAGCGGATTCAAGGAACGCGCGGGAGATCTCGATAAATTCTGGCACATCCAGAAGGAATGCATCGTGCCCCCTGTCGGTCTCGATTTCCGCGAACGACACCCGCGCGCTGCCGGCATTCAGGGCATGCACAACCGCGCGCGCTTCTGAAGTCGGAAACAGCCAGTCGCTGGTGAACGACACCACGCAGAAACGGGTGCGGATGCCGCGCCAGGCTTCCGCCAGCACGCCGTTATGGTCGGCGGCAATGTCGAAATAGTCCATCGCGCGCGTCAGATAGAGATAGCTGTTGGCATCGAACCGCTCGACAAAGGACGAGCCTTGATGGCGCAGATAGCTCTCCACCTCGAAATCCGCATCGAACGAGAACGTCGGCAGTTCGCGATCCTGCAAGCGGCGGCCGAATTTGCGATGCAGTGCTGCGTCGGACAGATACGTGATGTGCGCGGCCATGCGCGCGACACCGAGACCGCGGCGCGGATGGGTGCCATCCTCGAAATAGCGCCCGCCGCGCCAGTCCGGATCGGCCATCACAGCCTGACGGCCCAGTTCGTGGAAGGCGATGTTTTGCGCCGAATGCCGCGTGCTGCAGGCGACCGCCAGCGCAGAGAATACGCGCTCCGGATAAGCTGCCGTCCACTGCAATGCCTGCATGCCGCCCATCGATCCGCCGACAACGGCGAACAGTTTCTCGATGCCGAGATGATCGAGCAGCATCGCCTGCGCCCGCACCATGTCGGGAATCGTGATGACCGGGAAATCCAGTCCCCACAATTTGCCGGTGGCGGGGTTTGTCGATGAAGGCCCGGTCGAACCCATGCAGCCGCCGACGACATTGGCGCAGACGACAAAATAGCGGTCGGTGTCGATCGGCTTGCCAGGACCGACAAGTGTTTCCCACCAGCCCCGCTTGCCGGTGACGGGGTGCAGATTCGCGACATGCTGATCCCCGGTCAACGCATGGCAGATCAGGATGGCGTTGGAGCGATCCGCATTCAGCTGGCCATAGGCCTGATAGGCGATCTGAAACGGCGCGAGATCGATGCCGCAGTCCAGCCGCAACGGCTTGTCGGCGCCGAACAGCGCAACCAGCGACGACGGATGATCCGCCTCGTGTGCGCGCTCGGTGGACGCCGTATCGCTCTTCAACGGTTTGGTATTAACCATCTTGGCCTCCTCAGAAGGTCGTCAGACCAACATCGGAAATCAGGCCACAAAAAACCCGGCCTGAACGAGGTTCGGCCGGGATCACTTCACTTGGTGTCCCCGGCCTGTTTAGCGAGTTGTTTAACGTGGCTGCAAGCCGGCCGGCTCAAATGACCACGAAGTGACTAAGTTACTAGTCACGAAAGGCCTTTTCGTCAAGCTGCAGCGCGAAACCGCAAGCCCTCCGTGCAACGGTGAAAGGCCGGAATTGCCAATGTTTTCTTTGCTTTCAGGCGCTCTCCTGCCTATCAATGCGGCCATCACGCAGACCAGCCGGTCCATTTTCGATCAATTCCAGGCGGCCCATGCGCCGCGAGCCGCGTTCGGACCCCACGTTGAACCGATGACCAAGCAACCGCCATCACTGCAGGATCTGCGCCGCGAAATCGATTCCATCGATGAGCAGGTGCATGGCCTGCTGATGCAGCGTGGCGACATCATCGATCGCCTCATCTCGGTGAAGAAGACGCAGGAAGTCGGCTCGGCTTTCCGGCCCGCCCGCGAAGCCGACATGATGCGCCGACTGGTGCAGCGTCATCGCGGCATCCTGCCGCTCGACACAGTGGAGAGTATCTGGCGCGTCATCATCGCAACATTCACCTATGTGCAGGCGCCGTTCTCGGTGCATGCCGATTTGTCCGTCGGCGAATCCGCGATGCGGGATTCGGCGCGGTTTCATTTCGGGTTCACCGTTCCGTTTCTCGCGCATTTCAACGCCGAGGCTGCGGTCGAAGCGGTCGCAAAATCCAAGGGAGATCTGGCATTGATCTCCGCGGTCAGCAGCCGCTCGCCATGGTGGATCGCGCTGGAGCCAGCGGCCGCGCCGAAAATTATTGCGCGGTTGCCGTTCGTCGAGCGCGCCGATCATCCGGCCGCGTTGCCGGTGTTCGTGGTGTCGCGCGTCGCTGCCGACGCAATGGTCACCGAAGTCGAGATGTGGAGCGTCCGCGTGTCCGGCTGGAGCGCGGATGTGGCGCGCGCGCTCTCGCCGTTTTCCGAGATCGTC
>CALRLJ020000439.1:0-3278 GCA_943368635.1 Sediminibacterium ginsengisoli
CGATTTCCAGGAAATCGACCCGACAGCGTACAAGTATGTCGAAGTCTACAAAGGCGCGAACGCGCTGCAGTTCGGCGCAAACTCGCTCGGCGGTGCGATCAACTTCGTGACCCCGACCGGCCGCGACGCCAAGGTCAACAGCGCAGGCGTCGACATGGGCGCGTTCGGCTATCGCCGCTTTCAGGGAAGCGTCGGCGGCGCCAACGGTCCCTGGGATGCGTTCTTCACGGCATCGAACCAGCAGGCACAGGGCTTCCGCGATCACAGCGACGGCCACTCGACTCGCGCCAGCGGCAATGTCGGCTATCAGTTCTCGCCGGACTTCGAGACGCGCTTCTACATCAACGCCAACGATGTGAGACAGCGCATCCCCGGCACGGTGACACGAGCGTCCGCGCTCACCTCACCGGAGACTGCCGCACCTGGAAATATCGCGCTCGATCAACAGCGCAATATCGATACCGGCCGGATTGCCAACAAAACAACAATCCGGTTCGACGCCACCACGGTCGAATTCGGCGCTTTCGCGATGGATCGTCACCTGATGCATCCGATCTTCCAGTGGCTGGATTATCAGTACAAGGACTATGGCGGCTTCGGGAAAGTCACCGACGACCGGATCATCGGCGGCTTCCGCAACCGCTTCATTGCCGGCGTGAACGTCACCAACGGCGAGATCGACAACAAGCAATACGCTAACGTCGGCGGATATAAGGGCGCGCTGCTGTCGTCGTCGCTCGACAAATCGAAGAACACCTCGGTCTACGTAGAGAACTCATTCTATTTTCTCCCCAACGTCGCGGCGATCGGCGGCACACAATTCCTGTACGCCACGCGGGATCGCACGACACGATCCGGTGCAACGTCGAGCGGCTCAACGGAGTTCAACCTGTGGAGTCCGAAGGCTGGATTGCTGTGGAACATCGATCCGACATGGCAAGCCTTCGCGAATATCTCGCGCAGCGCCGAGGTACCGAGCTTCGGCGAAAGTGCATCCGGTCCGGGAATTCCGACGATTCCGTTCACGAGCATCCAGCCTCAGCGTGCCACGACTTATGAAATCGGCACACGCGGCAGACGCCCCGACCTCACGTGGGAACTGACGGGTTATCGCGCCGAAATCAAAAACGAACTGCTGTGTCTCTACAGCGCATTCGGCAACTGCAACGTCACCAACGCGGATCGCACGGTGCATCAAGGCATTGAAGCCGGGCTTGGCGCGGCGGTGTTGAAGGACATCTTCGCACCCGGCGCGGACAAGCTCTGGGTCAACCTTGCCTACACGCTGAACGACTTCAAATTTAACAACGATACGACGTTCGGCAACAACCGGCTTCCCGGCGCGCCGCGTCACTTCCTGCGCGCGGAAGTTCTCTACAAGCACGCCAACGGATTCTATATCGGACCGAATGTCGAATGGGTGCCGCAAGCCTATTACGTCGACAGCGCCAACACGCTGACCACTGCCCCTTATGCAATCTTCGGTTTGAAGGTGGGTGTCGATGACGGCAAGTATTCGATGTATCTGGAGGCGCGCAACATCGCCAACACGGCCTACATCGCCAGCGCCAGCATCATCGACAAAGCAACAGCAGCGTCACCGCTGTTTGAGCCCGGTACCGGACGCGCGATCTATGCGGGGATGAAGGTTCGATGGTAGTCACCCACCATTTTCAGACCGATCAACCCGGAGAGGATCGAAACGCTCGCAAACAGCTTGTTTTCAGCTCAAATTCAACAATGGTGCAGTGCCGCAAAACTAGACATTTAATGCTGAAAAACGTGACAATCAAGAAAGCTTCGGCTACACAAATGCGTCAGCGCGAAACGGCTATTCGCCGGATCGTCTGGTGGTCCAAGTCTCGGGAGGAGCCCCTGGCGCGCACAAGCAGCGTCGCCCCGTTCAATAAAGAACAAATCCAGCTTTATCGGGGAAAATAGGGTCGACACAATTTTTTGAGCAGGGCTTAGGCCCTGCTCTTTTTTCTTTCCGGCTCGCTTGAACATGCGTGCGCGATGAAATGCGCGCGAAATCGCCAGCGCGAATCGAGATGAAATATATCTCAGGTGCGCGGGGTTAGAGCGGGATGCCCATCAGCTGGGTCAGGCGCTCGACATTCAGATAGCCGCCGCGAAAGGCCAGCATCCCCGCAGTGAAGATCAGGGCCGAAATCACCGTGGTCCATAGCAGCTTGCGTCCCATGCGCGCCGCACTGGGCGCGCCGGGATCGGTGCCGGCAATTTCCTCGCCGTTTTCCATCTGGCTGCGCACGCCGAACGGCAGCACCGCGAACAGCACGATCCACCACAGCACAAAGTAGATCGCGAACCCGGTTGAGATCGAATAAATCATCTATCTCAGGCCCCTCTCAGGACTGTTCGATTTCGACGAGTGCCCCGGAGAAATCCTTCGGATGCAGAAACAACACCGGCTTGCCATGAGCGCCGATTTTCGGGTTGCCGTCACCCAGCACGCGCGCGCCCTCCGCAATCAGTGTATCGCGTGCAACGATAATATCCGGCACCTCATAGCAGATGTGATGGATGCCGCCGTCCGGATTACGCTCGACAAATTTCGCGATCGGGGAATCATCGCCGAGCGGCTGGATGAACTCGATTTTGGTGTTCGGCAGCGTCGCGAACACCGTGATAACGCCATGCTCCGGCAATGGCACCGTGGCGGAAATTTCCGCACCAAACGCCGTGCCATAGATTTCGGCGGCCTTTTCGGCGTCCTTCACCGCAATCGCCAAATGATTAAGCCGGCCCAGCATACTTCACTCCTCAACAGATCGAACGGGGATCAAACCATCAACACATGAACGACACAGTGCGTCTTCTTGCCCCACTGCTCGTTGATCTCGGCACGCACAGCGCGGCGCACCGATTCAGCAATCGCATCGGGATCGCGTTTGCGCGCGCGCGGCAGGCTCTCGACCGTGGACACAACCACATCGAAAACATCGTCGGCGATCTCCTCGCCTTCCCTATTCTTTTCCGGAATACCGACCAGATCAACCTCGGGATCGTCCGCAAGCTCGCCCTTCTCAGTCACCGCGATGGCGATGAATGCGCAGCCCGCAAACGCCAGCCGCCTGCGCTCCACGACGGCGCGCGCTTTGTCCGACTCGAGGATGTTGCCGTCCTTGAAGGTCCGCCCGTTCGGCAGTTCCTCGATGATCGCCGGATCGCCCGGCCCCAGCCGCACCAGATCGCCATTTTTGCAGATCAGCACCTTCGGCACGCCGCAAGCGCGCGCGAGCTTGGCATGTTCCGAA
>CALRLJ020000440.1:0-3259 GCA_943368635.1 Sediminibacterium ginsengisoli
TGCGATAGGCGGAATCGACCATCACACCTTTGCCGTCCTTGAGTGCCGTCTTGCCGACGAACGCACCAAGCGTCGATTGGTGATCGATCTTGCGGAAGGTGATCTGGCCGAATGGCGACGACATCGACAGGCCTTCCGCCGCAACGATCATTTTTTCAGGATCGGTTGAATTGGCTTTGGCGAGAATCGCCGCCGCCGCCTTGATCGTCTGATACCCGACGATGGAGCCGAGACGCGGATAATCGTTGTACTTACCCTGATAGGCTTTCAGGAACGCATCATGCTCGGGCGTCTTGATGCTGTACCAGGGATAACCGGTGACGATCCAGCCAGACGGCGTTTCTTCCTTCAGTGGGTCGAGATATTCCGGTTCCCCGGTCAAGAAACTCACCACGGCGCGATCTTTAAACAGGCCGCGCGTGTTGCCCTCGCGGACGAACTTCACGAGATCCGCGCCGAAGGTCACGTTGAGAATAGCCTCCGGATTTGAATTCGCGAGCGCCTGCACGATCGGACCTGCATCGATCTTGCCTTGCGGTGGCCACTGCTCATCGACCCACTGAATGTCAGGCCGTTTTGCCGACAGTAGCTTCTTGAAAATGCCGACTGCCGACTGGCCATATTCGTAATTCGGCGCGATGGTTGCCCAGCGCTTCGCGGGCAACTTGGCGGCCTCATCGACCAGCATCGCCGCCTGCATGTAGTTCGATGGACGGAGGCGGAACGTGTAGCGGTTGCCCTTCGCCCAGGTGATGGCGTCGGTCAATGGCTCGGCGGCGAGGAAGAACACCTTCTTCTGCTTGGCAAAGTCGCTGACCGCGAGGCCGATGTTGGACAGGAACGTACCGGTCAACATGACCACGCCCTCGTTCGACACCAGTTCGTTGGCGGCCGTCTGCGCGTCGGCCGGTTTGCCGCCGTCATCCTTCGACACCACGACCAGCTTCTTGCCGTTGATCCCGCCTGCCGCGTTGACTTCTTCGACTGCGAGCTGCCAGCCTTTTCGATAGGGCTCGGTAAACGCCGGCAGCAGCGAGTAGCTGTTGATTTCGCCGATCTTGATCTCGCCGCTCTGCGCCATGGCGGATGTCGCCATGCTGCAAAGCATCACACCCAGACTCGCTCCCAACAGCCCCTTCAAGACAAGTTTGCTTCGTTGCATCCCAGACCTCCAATGTTGGCGAAAGCGGTTGCTCCGCCGTGACATCCGTCCATCCCCTCCCTCATTCAGGGATAGTCCGGCAATTCCTTGCGCACGTTACTTCATGGTTTGAACCGCTATCGAAGAGCGTCCTCACCCTTGATCTCATCAATCGTCAGGCCGCCGACACGCGGCAGCGGACGTCCGCTATCCGTCACAGCGACCGCGACCATGATTTCGTTGGCACGCGGTGCATCGTTGATCTGCACTTCCATCCCATCGAAATGACTGCGCACGAACGCCGCATCTTTGTGACCAAGCGGAATATCAAGCACCGTTCCCAATCCGCCACGTTTCTTGGAGGACGGAATCAGCGCAGCACCCTTGCCCAACACCTTGCGTACGGGCGCACCCATCTTCGGATGCAATATTGCTGCCGCATGCTCAAGCTCGCCATTCTCGCCGACCGCTGCCGCCTTGCCGTAGCTTTGCGCTTTGCTGCCTTCGATGCCCAATGCAGCAACCGCCCGGGCGGCTAGCAGTTCGCCCAGTTCCTCGCCAATGGTAACGAGCGGTGTAAGATCATCGACGAACTTTCCCGCGAATGGATTGTCGATCACTGCAATAGCCGCTGCGCGGCGGGTCGGCGGCGAAACGTCGCGCCCGCCTTCCATGAGCGTCTCCTCGACAACCGTAACGATCTTGCGAATAACGACACTCATCGCAACCCATCCTCTCCCTTGATCTCGCTGGCCTTCAGACCGCCGACCCGTGCATGAATCCGCGATCCGGTGGTCATTACGAGCGCGAGCAGCAACTCGTCGGCACGCGGCGAGTCCGAAATGCCGACTTCCATGGCATCGAAATGCGAACGCACATAGGACGCGTTGATATGCGTCACCGGCACGTCAAGCCGGGCGCCCGGACCACCGACCTTCTTTGCGGACGGAACGATAGCCTTTGCTTCGCCGAGAATTTCGCGCATCGCGTATCCGCCTGGCACGTGCCAAAGCGCACCGTGTTCAAGTTCGCCAGCGGAGCCGATGATCGCGCCCTTGCCGTAACCCTGGATAGCGGTAGGATCACCGCCGAGTGCTTTCAGCAAGGAAACCGCCATCGCAATCCCGAGCGGCGTCAGATCGTCCATAAAACCGGCGATGTCTTCCACATAGCGCCCGGCAAACGGATTGCGGATCACACACAAGATTGCACCACGGCGTAGTGGCTGCGCTGCCGGCTTCCCGCCTTCGTGGAAAATCTCCTCAATCAGGGTAACGCGCTTGCGGATCGTAATCTCAGACATGCATCAGACCTTCGGTTCGCTTTTGGACGCCTGCCTGCAGCTGCAACGGAACAACATCACCAACGCACTTCAGTTGGACGACTCGTGTTTCGCTTTGCAGATGAAGTGCTGCCCCCTCGATCAATCCCCTCGCGACCAATATGCGCGCACAATTTGCACCTGCATCCAGAGCAGCCGCGACATCGTTGGGCGATAACTTTCCGACGTGCCGCGTCACGAGGTACACGCCAAGATCGCTATCAGGCTGAATGTCATTCGCCGGGCGCCGAATGATGGCCGGGTGCTCCGGCAAATCCACGGCGTTGGCGATGATGGTCGCGGCAGCATCCGCCTGCGCGGCGGTTCGTGCCAGAACTGTAACAGCATCCGCGATACCAAGTGAAAAACTGCGGCCGTGCCATCCGCTCGTAGCTACGCCGCGCGTCGGGTCGTCAGCCGCGATCACCGTGGTCCCGATCAAGTCCGGCGCGTCAGGCCGGCCCACAAGCCCGACCGTGAAACTTTCGCGATCGGTAAGATGCAACGCGATGTCGCCGCCATTGTTAACGTAGGCGCGCTCAAGATCGGCCGTTTCCACCATCGCGCCCAGCATTTCCTCGGCCACTGAACCCGCGACGGCGGCCATTGGCGTAATGAAATGGTTCGCAGCAAAAGGCGCGACCGCATCATACATGCGACGCGCGACAATACCATTCAGGGAGCAGAGAGAAGGCCGTGCAGGCTTGCGCAATTCCTGCAACTCGTCGCACAGATCATCGAGAAGCCCGGTAAACCGCTGGATTGCGGCCTCATACGCCACGCGAACATCTGCAGCA
>CALRLJ020000441.1:0-3256 GCA_943368635.1 Sediminibacterium ginsengisoli
CGGGGTGCCGTTGCTGGCCGATGCGCCAGCTGTGTTCGACTGCGAGGTCGAACATGTTGTCGAGCGGCATTCTCATGCCATCGTGATTGGACGCGTGCTGGATCTACGGGTGTCGCCGAGTATGCAGGCGCTGACCTATTGGCAAGGTCAGTACGTCGCACTCAACCAGAACAAGGATGCCGAGGGTGTCGTCCGTATTAGCCCGCCGACGCCACGGGCGCTCTGGCAGATCTAGGTCCGGAGATGGTAATGACCGGCCCCCACTTCAGGGAGGGCCACTTCAAAGGACAGATCATTAAGAGACTCTCGTTCAGCGTCTTTGATCGCTTGGTATTTGTTGATTTCTATCTGTTGTTTCCAAAGATCTGTGATGCGCTGGCGATCGTGAAGCCGGACACCGCGTTGTTCGTTGGCATCGCGCCGGGTACAGGTGCGTTCCGATCTTGGGCGGACTGCACCATTAATCAGTTGCCACGCAATCCGCTCGGCAAGGTTCTGAAGCGTGAGCTTCGCGAAACCGCCAGCGATCTTATCAAGCGTGATCTTTTGATAGAGGCAGGAAAAGTCTGATCGGAGACGTATCGCCGCGCTGCCGAACCAACCCGACGCCTTAAACGGCTCTGGCGTGGAGGAGGTCTTTTGCGATGCAGCGAACTTAATGAGACGGATTGGTAAGTTGTAAGAGCGGGCGGTATCGCCGCTCGCAACAACATTTCGGCAAATACCCTCCACGCGTCGGTAAGTACGCGATGCAGAAGGAGGTAACGGGATGACGGCTTTTGCCGACCATCATTCAGTGCACACGCCCGAATTATACGATGCGAGCAGACGGCGTTTTTTCGCTGAATGCGGGGCTTGAATGCCACCGGCAGGCGTCATTGCCGCCGGGATCGTTCCCATCGGCGTTGCAGCTCTCCGCTAACCAGCCACTACACCCATAACGATAAATCCGCACAAGCGGACACCCGATCACCTTAAGGGAGATGACTACGATGATCAGAACAACGATGCTGGCGGGCCTTCTCGCGGCCACTGCCCTGATGAACCCAGCCGCCGCTGCAGATCCCATCAAGATCGGCGTCGTTACGCCGCTGTCGGGAACCTATACGCCGATTGGCCAGCAGGTTCGCTGGGGACTTGAGCTTGCGACCAAGGAAGTGAATGCCGCCGGTGGCATCATGGGCCGGCAGATTCAGTTGATATTCGAAGACGAGGAAGCAAACCCCTCGGTGGCTGTGCAGAAGGCCGATAAGCTGTTTGAGGTGCAGAAGGTCGACTTTCTAACCGGCACAGTTAACTCGGGCTCGACGCTGGCTGTTGGACAAACCGCCGAACGCGCAGGCAAGCTGATCGCCACGACTGTTTCCTTCGCCGACTCGATCACCGGTGACAAATGCTCTCCAAATGTGTTTCGCGTGAACGCCCGAGCCGGGCAGCAATCGACCGCGCTTGCCGCATGGGTGTCCAAGCAGAAGCCGAAAGCGAAGGTGTTTTTCCTCGGCCCGGATTACGAGATGGGCCGCTCGACGGTCGCCACATTCAAGAAGACGATCGAGGGACTAGGCGCAGTCTCGACGGGTGAAGTCTTCGCTCCACTCGACAGCAAGGACTACACGCAATATTTCGGGCAGCTCCGTCAAGCCAAGCCTGAAGTGCTTTATACCTCGGTTGCCGGTAACGACACAGTGCGCCTGCTGACGCAGATGCAGGATTTCGGCCTGCTCGGGAATCTTCTCGTGGTCGGTGCTTCCGGCACGGTGACATCGCAGAACATCGCCGCCATCGGCGCCGCGGCGGATGGCTTCGGAACCGGCGCGGGGTATTCCACGCAGATCGATAGTCCGGAAAACAAGAAGTTCGTCGAGGCATTCAAGGCGGCGAACAAAGCTGATCCCGATCTCTACGGCGCAGACAGCTACGGCCTGATCTATTTCTACAAGGCGGCTGTGGAGAAAGCCAAATCGACCGACACGGACAAGGTGCGGGAAGCAGCCAAGGATCTTCAGTGGATGACACCGCAGGGTCAGAAAACCATGCGTGCTGGCGATCATCAGGCGATCCAACCGATGTACGTGGTGCGGGTCAGCGGTGGACAATTCAAGATCGTTGGCAATGTCAGTGGCGAGGAAGCCATCGGCCCTGACGAGTGCAAGCGTTTCTGAAGGTTACGGTCTCGTTTGGTTGCAGGATTTGGCAAGAGCGCGTCCCATCGGGTTGCGCTCTTGTCGGCAGCTTTCCGCAGGCGGCTGAAAGATGATGAGACTCATGAACTGTGGTGGTGATTCCGGATGACCGGATTTGGTGAATACGTTCAGTTTGTCCTGGCGCCGCAGATGATCACGGGCCTGGCACTTGGGGTTGCCGTGGTTCTGGTCGCGATCGGCCTCACCATTATTTTCGGCCTTCTCGACGTCATCAATATGGCTCACGGCGAGTTTTATGCCGTCGGCGCTTATCTCGCGCTGGCGCTTGGCGCGTCCGGCATCAGTTTCTGGCTGCTGCTTGTCATCGTTCCGCTGCTGATGCTCCCGGTTGGATATGCGGTGGAGCGGGGTTTGATTCAGCGAGTGTTCAATCTACCCGATCGCCACGTTACGACGCTGTTATTGACGTTCGGCCTTGGACTGGTTCTCGAGGAAGGACTGAAGGTTGTCTTCGGCTCTAACACCCAGCGGCCTCCGACGCCGATATCGGGTGCCGTCGAAGTGATGGGCGTGCTGTTGCCGACGTATCGATTGTTTCTGATTGTCATCGGCTTCGCCATCGTTGCAGCGGTCGCGATCGTCGTCAACAAGACGCGGCTCGGCGCACTTGTCCGCGCCGCGGCGTTCGACCGCAACATGGCGGCGTCACTAGGCGTCCCGGTGTCGCGGGTTTTTGCTTTTACCTTTGCGTTCGGCGTCGCGCTTGCCGGCCTTGCCGGCGTGCTGCTGGCGCCGATCTACTCGGTGTTCCCGACCATGGGGCGTGACTTCATTTTTCTTGCCTTCACCGTGGTGATCGTCGGCGGCATGGGATCGATCGCGGGCGCGGTGGTTGCCGGACTCCTGATTACGCAGGTACAGGCGATCTCAAGCCTGATCGTTTCGCCGGTCTGGAGCGATCCAATCGTTTTCAGCATCATGGTTCTGGTGCTGGTGGTCCGGCCACAAGGTTTGTTCGGGCGGCTCGGTCATGGGTAATCCGCCAATGCTGCCACGCCCGAAGATCGCTGATCGCCTCGGTCTGTCCATGCGGGCAAGTCACGTTCTTGTTG
>CALRLJ020000442.1:0-3226 GCA_943368635.1 Sediminibacterium ginsengisoli
TTGTTCAGAGCGGCCTTGTTCACAGCAGCTTTGGCCATTCTCATCCCCCGGCACTCGTTCTCTATTCTGTAAGAATCACACAAACGCGAACGTCTGTTACACCGCCAAATGAGCGTCGCGAATGTCCGGGCGGGCGGCTAGCTCGCTCATGGTGCCGCTGAAACAGATACGGCCACGCTCGATGATATATGCGCGATCCGAAATCAGGTTCGCGAAATGCAGGTTCTGCTCGGATACCACGATGCTTACGCCCTCTTTCTTCATCGCCAGGATCGCGCCGACCATCTGCTCCACAATTTTCGGCGATAATCCTTCAGAAGGTTCATCCAGCAGCACAAGCGATGGATTTCCCATCAGGGTCCGTGCGATCGTCAACATCTGCTGCTCGCCTCCGCTCATGCGGCCACCCATGCGCCCGCGCATTTCACCGAGGTTGGGAAACAGCGTGAACAGTTTATCGCGGGTCCACAGCGGGGCATTTTCACGCGGCGGCTGACGCCCCACCTCGAGATTTTCCTCGACCGTCAGATCCGTGAAGATGCGGCGCTCCTCCGGGACGTAACCAAGTCCGTTGCGGACGACGGCGTGTGTCGGCTGATTCGAGATGTCTTGACCTTCGAAAACAATCTGACCTTCGCGCTGCTCGACCAGTCCCACAATCGAACGGAAGGTTGTCGATTTGCCCGCGCCATTGCGGCCGAGAAGCGCCACAACCTCTCCCTCACCGACCTCAAGCGCGACGTCGAACAGGATGTGCGCCGGTCCGTAATAGCTGTTGAGCCCCTGAACCGAGAGCTTCATGCCGACGCTCCTTCGCGATGACGGGCGTCATAGACAAGACCTTCGCCAAGATAAATCGCACGGACCTGCGGATTTCGCCGAACTTCTTCCGGCGAGCCCTCCGCGATTAATGCACCACGGTTAAGCACCAGAATGCGATCAGCATGTTCGAAGACAACATCCATATCGTGCTCGGTGAATAGAACGCCAATCGACTTCTCTCGGGCAATGCTCGCTGTGAGACGCATTAATTCGACACGTTCGCGCGGCGCCATGCCTGCCGTCGGCTCATCCATCAAAAGAAGTTTTGGTTGATTGGCAAGCGCGATTGCGAGTTCAAGCCTTTTGAGGTCGCCATAGGCGAGTTCGCCGCAAGGTCGTTCTGCGTAACCATTCATTCCGACGAGATCGAGCAAACGGTCCGCCTCGGCGCGTTCGAATCCCGGTGCCGAGCGCCACATGTTGAAAAGCTGCGAATGATACGACACCAGAGCAACCTGCACATTCTCACGCACCGTCATGGTAGGAAACGTCGCGGTGATCTGGAACGTCCGACCGACACCGAGCCGCCAAACCGCGCGAGGCTTTTTGCCCACCGTATCCTGACCGAGCAGATTGATCCGCCCGCTATCAGGAATATTCTGGCCGTTCAGCATGTCGAAACAGGTGCTCTTGCCGGCTCCATTGGGGCCGATCAGCGCAAGGATTTCGCCGGCTACCAGAGAGAAAGAGACGCCGCGAACGGCATGAACGCCGCCATAGGATTTGGTCAGGCCTTCGACTGCAAGAAGCGTGGGTGCGACACTCATTCCGCTGTCTCGATCCGTGATGCCAGAATGGCAGACTTCGACGATTGCGATTGACGCCGTGCGCGGATGGTTTCGATCATACCGACAATGCCTTTCGGGAAGGCAACCACGATCAGCACAATGATCGCACCAAGCACCAGCTTTGAAAGATCGGTTTGACTCACCAGCCAAATGTTGAGCGCTTTAAAAACAATGGCGCCGACCACTGCGCCCGACACCGTCTCCACACCGCCGAGCAGGACCATCACCAGCGCATCCACCGACAGCGAGATGCCGAGACTGTCAGGAAACACGCTGCCCTTGAGATATGCGAACAACGCACCGGCGACACCCGCAACGGTGCCCGCGATCACGAAAGCGGTCCATTGAATGCGCTTGCCGTCGATACCGATCGCTTCGCTCCGCAGAATAGAATCCCGCGTTGCACGCAGCGCGTAACCGAACGGTGAAAACACGATAATACGAAGCGCCACCACCGCCAGCGTCGCGATGCCGAGCGACAACCAATAGAAACTGGCAGGCCCAGCAGCCCAGGCCGACGGCCAGACTCCGAGTATCCCGTTATCGCCGCCGGTCACGCTCACCCACTGAAACGCAATCGACCAGACGATCTGCGCGAAGGCCAGAGTCAACATCGCGAAATAGACGCCCGATAACTGAACCGCGAAGAATCCGAAGATTGCCGCGCCGAATAGTCCAAGCACCGGCCCAAGCAACAAGCACGCTATCATCGGCAGGCCTGCGGCCTTGGCGAGAAATGCGACGCCGTAGGCGCCAAGACCGAAGTAAGCTGCATGGCCAAAGGATGCGAGGCCTCCGACCGACATCAGGAAATGCAGACTGACCGCAAAGATCACGAAGATTGCGATCTCCGCGCCGACAGTGAGTGCATAACCGCCGCCGAACAGGGGCAATGCTGCCGCGACAATCAGTACGGCCAGCATTGCCAACCGCTCGTTCGCCGTCAGCGGCCGCCATGGACGAACCGTTAGACCCGGTGTCTTGCGCGCCGGCGCTTCCGGCTTTCCAAACAGACCCCATGGCCGGACGATCAGGACAGCAGCCATCACAAGGAATACGAGAATGATGGAAATCTTCGGGAAAATCAGAATTCCGAACGCATTCAGTTCCGACACCAGCACTGCGGCAACGAACGCTCCGGTGATGCTGCCAAGACCACCGATGACGACCACAACGAACACGTCGACGATGATACGCAGATCCATCGCATGATGAACCGCATCGCGCGGGATTTGCAGCGCGCCGCCGAGTGCCGCCAGAAATACGCCGACAGCAAACACACTGGTGAACAGCCATTTTTGATTGACGCCGAGTGCGGCCACCATGTCGCGGTCCTGCGTCGCCGCGCGAACCAGAATGCCCCAGCGCGTGCGGCGGAACAGCAGCCACAGCACACCAAGCACGACAGGGCTGAGTACAATCAGGAACAGATCATAGGTCGGGATATTCTGGCCGAAGAAGTCCACAGCGCCACGAAAACCGGGCGCGCGGCGGCCGACCAGGTCGTCCGGGCCCCAGATCAAGACCACAAGATCCTCGACCATCAGCGTGAGGCCGAAGGTTGCGAGAAGCTGAAACAGCTCTGGCGATTTGTAAATTCGCCGTAACAACACCAT
>CALRLJ020000443.1:0-3224 GCA_943368635.1 Sediminibacterium ginsengisoli
CCAGTGACAGGGTATGTGGTTTGAACTGGCCAGTCAGAGTTGGCGATGCATCGCCAGCTCTGACTTTAGTTATTGAGCCTTGACCTTAGGTCTTCGTCCGAGCGCGATCAGAAGAGCGAGCGCGGCCAACGGCACAATCCATTTAAGAAGGTCCGCCGCGCGTTCAAAATAGCGGATGATTTCCTGCTTGCCGTATTGGCTTTTCGAGTATCCCCGTGCTCCCGGCAAAGGGGAGATGAAGTTTCCTTTGGTATTGTAGGCTCTGGCCGCTTCCGGATCCCTGGTTTTCTCGTAGATGGTTTGCAGAAGCTCGGGCTTCTTTTCAGCTTCTTCAAGTCCCATTGGGACCACGACGCCGAGGCTTGGATCGAGGAGGATCTTGCCATTGGTGGTGTCTGCTTGGGTTACGACATGCCCGTCGAGGCCGACGACGTGAATGTTGATGGCATATTTTCGGCTGAGGAGATCGGCGAATCCCAGCGCATTTTGCGAACAGATTCCAAATCCTCGGCCAAGCGCGCGCTCATACCGATAGCTTTCAAACTGACTAAACAGTTCGGTATCTTTCTTGAGACCGACGAATTTGATGGCTGGATCGAGATAGGCCGCAGTCGCCAGAATCCAGTTGTCGGTGAATGACACGCGCGCCAATCCTGACGGCCATTTGTACTCTATGGCCTTCGCATAGATGCGAGTGGCCTTCTCAAGGAATTTTTGCGATGCGCCGAAAGTCGC
The DNA here is from genome assembly GCA_943368635.1 of Sediminibacterium ginsengisoli. Lineage (GTDB taxonomy): Bacteria > Pseudomonadota > Alphaproteobacteria > Rhizobiales > Xanthobacteraceae > Afipia. Next base: position 736 of record CALRLJ020000443.1, read on the forward strand.
CCATGCACGATCGGTACGATCGAGGGCGCTCTGGTAACTCAGGAGTTGCTTGGAAAACGTGGAGCGAAGATCGGTGTGATAGAAGGTGCCCCAAAGATTGAGAAAAAGAAGTGCCACGCAAATCGCGCCGAATGCTGTGCGACAAGCCGGTCCAGCGGTGACCGGATTCAGGTGGGCATTTGCTTTCATTCAACCCCGCGCATCTATTCCTCGGGCCGACGGCGCTTTTAATTGTTCCAATCTAACTTCGTTGCACGCGACGATTCACTTCACATTTTTGTTTTTTTGCTGCCTAAAATATGGCTCATGGGAACTCGATGCGTCGGTTCCATCAGTTGTCGCTTGACGGTAAATTCGCCGATACCATTTCCCGACAACAAATTGATTAGCGCAGCCAATCATTTGCAATCGATTGATGACTTTGATGAATCCGACAGTTGACCCATGCCCCACATCCTCGTCGTCCGCGCCATTGTTCCCGATGAATCCCAACGCGCTGCGTTCGATGCGTGGTATTCGCGCGAACATCTGCCGGATGCCGTGAAGTCGTTCGGCTCCAAGCGCGCGTGGCGCTACTGGTTGGCTAACGATCCCGCCGTGCATCTGGCGATGTATGAATTCCCGGACCGTGCGTCGCTCGATGCCGCCGCAGGCGGCGAGGAGATGAAGCGGCTGATTAAAGATTTCGACCGCGACTGGCCGCAGGTGAAGCGCAAGCGCGACATCATGGTGCAGGCGGAGAGCTGGCCCGCCTGAGCCCCCGCGCAGCACCGCCATTGGAACTGTGCTACGCCTTCGCCATGGAACCCGCCGAATCGGTTCTTTTCATCTTCGGATTGTTCGCCATGGTCGCCGAGGCCATGACGGCGGCGCTTGCCGCCGGGCGGCGCAAGATGGACTGGTTCGGCGTTGCGGTGCTCGGATGCGTCACTGCACTTGGCGGCGGCTCCCTGCGCGACATGCTGCTCGGGCACTATCCGCTGCTCTGGGTGAAGCATCCCATGCTGCTGTTGCTGACCGGCGGTGCGGCGCTGCTGACCATCGCGCTGGCGCGCGTGGTGCATCGCTTTCACACTCTTTTTCTTGTGCTCGATGCCATCGGGCTCGTTGTCTTTACGATTATCGGCTGCAGCGTTGCCATGAGCATGGGCCAGCCGCTGACCATCGTGGTGGTGGCGGGCATGATTACCGGATGCGCCGGCGGCGTGTTGCGCGATATTCTTTGCACTGAAGTGCCGCTGCTGTTTCGCAGCGAGCTTTACGCCAGCGTCTCGCTGGTGACGGGCGCGCTCTATGTCACGGGCACGCATTACGGACTGGACCACGTCGCGGTGGTGATCGGTTCTGTTGTGTTCGGGCTGGCGTTCCGCCTGCTGGCGATCCGCTACAAGTGGGAAATGCCGAAGTTCATCTACGAGCGCGAAGGCCCGCACTGAGTGTTTTGTTCAGTGAGGCAGCATCGTTGTCACGAACCGGTGTGACGTTTTGTTCCAGGAAACTTTTGGGCAGGCTGCGCGTTTATAATGCATGCCGACACACAAGCCTCCTCCCATGATCAATCAGCCGCCGTCCGATGGAAGCCACATGCCCCGGCAGATGGTTTCGCGGGTTGAACAGCGTGGCCTTGCGAAGCAGTCACCGCGCGATAAGGCGATGTGTGCAAAGGCGCGCAGCGATGCTCTCAAGAAGCAGCGCGAAGCTTTGGGCGCGCCGGTGGCCGAGAAAAGCGGCGTGTCACATTCCAGTCGCGAAAAGGCGTCCTGAGCGGCGCGCGCATTCTGCGCGACACATCTCCATTCGGTAGATGTCCGTTCGGTCAAAATTCTCTCAAGTCTTCCGCATCCGCGCGGTCGTGCCGGCCACGATCTGCATTGTCGCGCCCAGCAGCCAACAGAATGCGAGCAGGGTGGACCCTTCCGCCGGCATGTCGGCATCGGTGACAATGGAATAGACCGCGATGAAGGCGGCCGTGGCGGCGAGGAAGGTTCCAGCCGCGCTCAACAGTTCGACCGGATCGGTGGGTGAGGGATATTCGCCGCTCGATGCGGCTTCGCGCGCCGCCGATAGCCGGCCTGTGCGGTGCGGGGGCACGTCGATGCCGAGATAAAAGCCGATTGCGCCGAGCACCATCAGGGCAAGGCTCACGCCGACCGATCCCAAGGCCTCGACGCGTGCGGTCGAAACATGGGCCGCGACGAACAGGCCGCATGAGGCGCCCGCCATGGACAGGCCGAGGCGCTCGATGACATGCGCGCATCTTGAGGTGCGGGAACGGGCGGAGCGGTGGGCGATGACGCTGTCTGCCATCTTTTACCAATCATGGAACAGCAAATGGTTCCAACCTCGTCGAGGAAATCGGCGACATTTGTTCAGCCGCGCGCTCCTTGGTTCGAAAAATACCCATTCGATACCCTCTCAAACTTGACATTTTCCAATATGTGATTATATTCCTATTTATCCTGCCCCGTCATGAGGGGCGTTTCGCGATC
>CALRLJ020000444.1:0-3217 GCA_943368635.1 Sediminibacterium ginsengisoli
ACCCGGCCCTGTTGCGCCTGATCCGGCGACACCGTCGGATCGACCATGCGGAAGTCGAGCTTCGCGGTCTTGCCGAGCAGTTCCTTGAGGCGGGTCGGGTCTTGCAGGCCCGGCACCTGCACCAGAATACGGTCGACACCCTGACGCTGGATCAGCGGTTCGACGGTGCCGAGTTCGTTGATGCGGCGCTCGACGATCTGAATCGACTGCTCGACCGACTGACGGATGCGTTCGGTGATCGCCGCCGGAGGCACGGTCAGGCGGATCAGCCCGCCGCCGGCATCGCTGACATCGACGCTGCGCTGGCCGCTGGAGCCGAGAATGCCGCCGAGCGGCTGCGAGAGTTCGCGCAGCTTGGCGAGGCCGTTGGTGAGGTCGGTGTCCTTGACGCGGACTTCGACGCTGTCGCCGCGAACCGCCAGACCCGTATAGCCGATCTTGGCGTCACGCAGCACGCGGCGCACATCGTCGCGAACCTGATCGAGCTTGTCTTTCTTGACCGAGTTTGAATCGACCTCGAGCAGGATGTGCGAGCCGCCCTGCAAGTCGAGACCCAGCACCACATGACGCTGCGCCCATTTCGGCCAGGTCTTGACGGTGGCGTCAGAGAAGAAGTTCGGAACCGCGCAAACGCAAACGAGGAAGGCGGTCAAAATGACCGCCAACGCCTTCCACCGCGTGAAATACAACATGTAGATGACCCGTCAGATTAATGAAGCCGCGGCAATTGGAGCGTTAGCTCGCGGCGGTTTCTTCCTTGGCAGGCTCACCCTTGGTCCGCACGCCGGAGATCATCTGGCGCATCTGACGAATGCGCACGCCGTCGGCGATTTCCACTTCGACCTGGTCGTCATCGACCACCTTGGTCACCTTGCCGACAAGGCCGCCATTGGTGACGACGGTGTCGCCGCGGCGGATGTTCTTCACCAGTTCCTGATGGTCCTTCAGCTTCTTCTGCTGCGGCTTGAGGATCAGGAAATACATGATGACGAAGATCAGCGCGAACGGCAGCAACGACATCAGCATGCTGTTGGTGTCACCGCCGCCGGCGGCCTGAGCAAAGGCAGGAGTAATGAACATACGAAAAGTCCCCGGAAAGGCGTCCGCCTTGGTGCGAAACGCTTAAGAGTAGGCCCGTTTTGGCCGAATTTGCGCGGACTATAACCGCCGGCGTCCCAAAAGCAACGGGACCGGACATGTCCATTTCGCCATGCATTTGTGGCGCTTGCGGGCGCTCGCCAGCCTCGCTAAGGGTGCCCCCGCAAGGGGAAAACATGTCCAAAAAAGCCCGTAAAACAACGAAACCGACCGCCGCCAAGACGCGTCCCGGCAAAGCGATCAAAACCGCGACAAAACGCCCTGCCGCGCCGGCCGACGCCGAAACGACGGCCCGAATCGCCATCGCGCTCGAGAGCATCGCCGCCAGCCTGAACGCCTCCGCGGCCAAGCCGTCGAGCGCCGATTCCCTGAAAGCGGCCGATGCCTTCGTCTGGCACCCCAATGGCCATCTGGTCCCGGTTCCGAAGGTCAACCGGGTCGATCTCGGCCTGCTCCGGGGAATCGACCGGATGAGGGACATCCTGATCGAGAACACCGAGCGCTTCGCCAAGGGCCTGCCCGCCAACAACGCCCTGCTCTGGGGCGCGCGCGGCATGGGCAAGTCGTCGCTGGTCAAGGCGGCGCATGCCAGTGTGAATGCCATGCCGGAGGTGCGCGGCCGGCTCAAGCTGATCGAAATTCACCGCGAGGACATCGAGAGCCTGCCGCTTTTGATGTCGCTGCTGCGCGATTCAAAATTTCATTTCATCGTGTTCTGCGATGACCTGTCGTTCGACGGCAACGATGCGTCCTACAAGTCCCTGAAAGCCGTGCTCGAAGGCGGCATCGAAGGGCGGCCCGAAAACGTCATTCTCTATGCGACCTCGAACCGCCGCCACCTGCTGGCGCGCGACATGATCGAGAACGAGCGTTCGACGGCGATCAATCCCGGCGAAGCCGTCGAGGAAAAGGTCTCGCTGTCGGATCGCTTCGGCTTGTGGCTGGGCTTCCACAAGTGCAGCCAGGACGAATATCTCGACATGGTGCGCGGCTACTGCAAGCACTTCGGCGTCAAGCTGGCCGATGACCAGCTTGAACGCGAAGCGCTCGAATGGTCGACCACGCGCGGCTCGCGCTCGGGCCGCGTAGCGTGGCAGTTCACGCAGGAACTTGCGGGACGGCTGGGCCTGCGGCTGTCCAACTAATGTCCTGAATCCGATGTTTGCCTCGTTCTGCCGGCGACAAATGTCCGTTTTGTGCGAATTCCGGACTTAAAGTCGGCTCCGAGCATGTTTGTGCCTCACGAGTCGGATATGTGAGGTTGGTCGCGGACACGCACTGCAACGGGGAATGGAATGCTGGGTCGATTGACGTCGCCGAAACCGGGTGTGGCGATGCGCCATTGGGGATTTTCAGCCGTTGTCACGGTCGCGGCGATGGCCGCACTGATGGTGCCGACCGCAGACGCTGCAGCGAAGAAAACGCGCCGCGCGCAGCAACCCGCCGAGACAGTCGCACAGCGACAGGCCGGCGAGCCGCTCATGGCCATCGTGTCGATCAAGAGCCAGCAGGTCACGTTCTATGACGCCGAGGGCTGGATCGTGCGTGCGCCGGTGTCGACCGGCGTCAAGGACCGTGAGACGCCTGCCGGCGTGTTCGCCGTCGTCGAGAAGGACAAGGACCACCACTCGACCATGTATGACGATGCCTCCATGCCGAATATGCAGCGCATCACATGGAACGGCCTCGCATTGCATGGCGGGCCGTTGCCCGGCTATGCGGCCTCACATGGCTGCGTGCGAATGCCTTACGGTGTTGCAGAGAAGCTGTTCGACAAGACGCGGATCGGAATGCGGGTAATCGTCTCGCCGGACGATGCGGCCCCGGCCGACTTTTCTCACCCGGCGCTGTCGCTGTTCATGCCGAACGCGGAAGTTATCGCAGCCGCTCCGGCAAGGGCCGAGACACTCGCGCGTGAGGCCGTGGAATCTGTCACGGCCGCCGCCCAGACCAAGAAAGCCGCTGCAACAACCGCCCGTGAGTCCGCGCCTCTCGCAGCGTCCCTGCGCAAGCTGGAGCGGCTCAAGGCTCGGGCCGACGCTGAACTGGTATCCGCCGACAAGGCGGTGGCCACCGCCAAGACCGACCAGGCCAAAGCGAAGGCTGAGGATCGCAAGCA
>CALRLJ020000445.1:0-3205 GCA_943368635.1 Sediminibacterium ginsengisoli
AGCGAGGTCACGTTGATGCCGCGTGCCGAAGCCGCTGTCTCGTCCGCGTGGATCGCTCGCAGCTTTAACCCCATGCGGGAATTGGCCAGATTCCACACAAGCAAAAGAACCACAGCAACAACGCCAAGCACCAGATAATAATACACCAAGGGATCGCGCAGGATGTAACCGCCGATCCTGAGCCTCGGAATAGAGATGATACCGGAGGAACCGCCACTCCACTGCGATGTGACGCGGATTGCCGCGTCGAACATCACCGGGAAACCGAGGGTGGCCATCGCCAGATAGTAACCGCGCAGGCGAAGCGTAGGCACTGCGACGACAGCAGCAAGCAACGCTGCGGCAAGCATGCCGACGGGCATCGCGGCCCAACCGGAAAAACCCGCTTTTGTCGTCAGAAGGCCGGAGGCGTAGGCGCCAATCGCGACAAAGATGCCATGACCTAGCGAAAGCTGCCCCGCATAGCCAAGCAGAAGATCAAGCCCGACAACGACAAGGATGTTGAGAAGCAGAAACGTCCATACTCCGAGGGCATAAGAATCCTGCGAAACGAGTGGGACAATAGCGAATGAAGCAAGGATGCCTAGCATAGGCCCCTGCTTCATCCACGCGTTTATCGGAGAAGGCTGCGCAATCATCGTGCTGATCCTGCCTCAGCACGACCGAACAAACCTTGCGGCCGAACGAGAAGAATCAACAAGAGCGTGAAGAATGCGTACGCATTCTGTAAATCCGACGAGATCAATCCAACGCCCAGCCCTTCCAGCAAGCCCAGTACCAGCCCGCCAATCACGGCCCCGAACGGATTGGCCAGTCCGCCGACGATTGCCGCCGTAAAACCCTTGATCGCGAGAATGACACCGTTATCATACGACATCATCTGCGAGGGTGTGATCAGCATTCCGGCGAGGCCACCAATAGCCGCGCTTGCCACATACGCAAACAGAACCATCCGTCGCGGACGGATGCCGACAGTCCGAGCTGCGCGGCTGTCATTGGCGCAGGCGCGCATCGCCTTGCCAATCATGGTGCGAAACAGGAAGACCCACAACGCCAGGCACACCACGGCGGTCATCACTAGGATGGTTATCGTGGCATAGTTGACGCTGGCGCCAAGCACCTTGATCGCACCCTGCGGATACAACGCGTATGTCTTGTAATCCGTACCCCATATCTGATGGGCAAGACCCTGCAGAGCGATAGCAACACCGATCGTGGTCATGATGTAGGTCAGTTCGTTGCTGCCTTTTCGTGCGGTCGAAAGCAGCCCCTGTAAGGCCCCTCCCATGACTATGCTGGCGGCAAGCGACAGCGGCAGGGCAATGGACGCAGGAATATCAAACAAGGTCAGCGACACAGTCGCGAGTCCGCCGTAAACGACGAACTCGCCCTGCGCAAAATTGATGACCTTGCTCGTGCTGTAGATCAGGCTGAATCCGACGCCAATCAGTCCATAAACCGCACCAATGGCAAGCCCCCCGGCGAGGAACTGCGGAATCGCGCCCCAATCCATGATAGCTTACTTCTCGTAATCGGCGAGACGCCAGCCGTCCTTGTCAGCGATCATCATCACGAGAGCATCGCTCTTTAACCCCGCGTGATCCTGGGCGCTGAAGTTAAAGACGCCGGTCACGCCGACATAGTTCTTGATCTTGTTTTCAAGCCAATCACGAATCTGAGCACGCTCGCCATTGGTCTCTCGGATCGCCTGCAGAACCATGTTGGCCGAGTCATAGGCGACGCCCGCGAACATATCCGGGGCAATTCCGAACTTTGCCTGGTACTTGGTGACGAACGATTCCGAAACCTTCTTCTGGGGATGAGAATTCGGCAACTCACCCCACACAAGAACGGGCGCTCCCACGATCGGCTGCCCGATCACAGCGTCGCCCACCGCATTCCGGAATGCGCTATTTGCCTGACCATGCCCGGAGATGATTGGCGTCGCCAGTTCAAGCTCACGAGCATTCTTGTAGACGATGGCTGACGGCGCACCGAGGCCGTGCATGAAAATGGCATCGACACCGGCCGATTTCAGCTTGGCGAGTTGCGGCTTCAAGTCCGTCGAATTGGCCGGGAACGATTCCTCGCGATCGAGAGATACACCAGCGCCAGCGGCAAGCTTGCGCATGTTGTTACGTCCGTCCTCACCATAAGCGTCGGCGGAATAGAGAATGCCCAGCTTCTTCCATCCAGCGCGGCGAGCGTAGTCCAGCACCTTGGCCACAGACAGATCGCCGCCCTGTCCGGGGCGGAATACCCATTTGCGCTCGGCGACCGGCTCAACCACACTCACGCCGGACACCGGGCACAGCAGCGCAACTTCGGCCTCGGTCACAATCGGAATGGCAGCCATTGCGCCGCCCGTCCGGCTTGGCCCAACGATCGCCAGGACTTTGGCCTGATTGATCAGCTTGCGCGCAGCAAGCACCGTATCGGTTTCGGTGCTCTTGGTGTCTTCAAAGACCAGCTCGATCTTGTTGCCGCGAATCCCGCCAGCCTGATTGGCCTCTTCAACTGCAAGGATAACGGCATTGTGCTCGGGCTTGCCCAGGAAGGATGCGCCGCCGGTTACATCAAGCATTGCGCCAATCTTGTGAGGCTGCTGCGCGACGGCAGGTTGGGCGATGGCCGCGATTGCGGCCGCAGCAAGCACAAATAAAGGGGTTCGAAGATAGTGAGCGGGCCTCATATGACTTTTCCTCTCTCGTATTTCTATTTTTCAGTTTCTCGTTGTTTCCTGCACGACCCCGGCTTTTAGCCAGCGATCGTTTCGATCCTGCCTTGACGTCAGACCTGGACTTCCTGCTTCTCCCAGTAAGGCTGGCGCACATCGCGCCTCAGTATCTTTCCAAAGGAGGACATCGGGAGCTGATCTCGGAAGTCGATCTTCTTGGGCACCTTAAAGTTCGACAGAGAGCTCTTGCAGTGCGCGATCAGGTCCGCCTCTGTTGCGGAGTGTCCCTGCTTCAGCACTACTGCTGCGACGACAATCTCTCCCCATTTGGGGTCCGGCGCGCCGACAACAGCGACCATGTTCACCGCAGGATGCGTGTGCAGGACATCTTCGATGTCATTCGGAAAGATGTTTTCGCCGCCGCTGATGATCATGTCTTTCTTGCGGTCCACGATGTAGAGGTACCCCTCCTCGTCGAACCGCCCCATGTCACCCAGTGTGAAGAAGCTGCCGTTGCGGGCGCTCGCG
>CALRLJ020000446.1:0-3203 GCA_943368635.1 Sediminibacterium ginsengisoli
TATGTTCTGGAGAAGGCGGCTGCTCCCAAGGACATCACGGCAGCACTTGCGGGCTATTTCAAAGGCGATCTCGGCCGGTTGAACACAATCAAATGGCGGACCAATGGAACGCCGTTTCAGCGCAAGGTATGGAGCAGGTTGCAAAAAGTTCGTGCGGGCAAAACATCCAGCTACGGGGCTTTCGCGTCGCGGCTGAATGTGCCCAATGCTGCGCGCGCGGTCGGACTCGCCAACGGCGCCAATCCGGTCAGCGTCGTTGTGCCATGTCATCGCCTGATCGGCGCGGATGGATCGCTTACCGGCTATGGCGGCGGGCTGGCGCGGAAAGAATGGCTGCTTGCGCATGAAGGCGCGGCATTCAAGCGCCTTAAAGGTTGAACCCGGCCCGACCCAGCCACTGTGCGTGCGAAGGATCAGGCCGGTTCTCAATATGCATTCTAGCTCTGGGCGTTCAGCAGCTTGCCGACGGTGCGGTCGATGTCTTCATACGCACCTTCGCCGGCGTGGGTGTAGACGACGCGACCGGACTGATCGACGATGTATTGCGCAGGCCAGTACTGGTTGCGCCAGGCATTCCATGTCGCGGAGCTGTTGTCCTGCGCAACCGGATAGGTGATGCCGTGCCGCTTGAGCGCCGCCTGCACATTGCTCGCCGAACGCTCGAACGGAAATTCCGGTGTGTGGATGCCGACGATCACAAGACCCTTGTCCTTGTACTTGGCATAAAGCTGCGTGACGTGCGGCAGGGTATTGACGCAGTTGACGCAGCCATAGGTCCAGAAATTCACCAACACCACCTTGCCGCGCAGGCCAGCAATAGTCAGCGGGCCTGAATTCTGCCAGTTGGTGAGGCCTGTGAATTCGGGCGCAGCCGATTTCGATTCCGCCATCTGAGTGGTCGTGGCTGCGCTGCCGGCTTCATCGCTGCGGCCGGGCAAGGTCGAGGCGATCAGCGCCAGTGCGATAACCGGAATGCTCAAGATGGATCGGCGCATGGAAGTCTCCTTCAGCGTTACAGGCCGGTCTGGCCATTCGGATAAAACTGGGTCAGCCACGCCACCGCGAGCGTGTCGTATTGAAAGTAGGTGGCTGCGGCGAAGGCGATCACGATCACGCCGAAGCCTTGCTGCAAGCGCGGCGTGATCTTCGCGAGGCTGCGCACGCGTGCGGTTACCGCCTGTCCGCCATAGGCGATCAGCAACATCGGGATCGCAGCACCGACGGCATAGGCAACCAGCAGCAGCGAGGCCCATGCGGTGTCCTTCGATGTCGCGACCACGGTCAGGATCGAGCCGAGCACCGGACCGGCGCAGGGTGTCCACACCAGGCCGAGCGTGGTGCCGAGAATGAATCCGCCGAGCAGGCCCTGCCGGTCGCGGGGCGTGGTGTCCTGCCGGGTCAGTCCGGCAAGCCGGATCGACAGCCATTCGAACGGCGCGGGCCAGATCATCAGCAGGCCGAAGATCGCCAGCAGGATAGCGGCGGCATCGCGCAGCACGCTTGGATCGAAATCGAAAATGCGTGTCAGTGCTGTCAATGCCAGTGCAACAACCGAGAACGCGAGCACGAAGCCTGCTGCGATGAAAGCTGGGCGCAACTTGCTGGTCTGCCCGACCGATGCGCCGAGCAGGATCGGCAATACCGGGAGCGTGCAGGGGGCCGCGATGGTGACGACGCCAGCGAGGACAGCCAGAAGAAGATTGAACACGAGAAGGTCCGCCGAAATTCTTGAGCGGCGATGCAGGATGCAGCCGCCGCAACAGAGGGTTCGGTGGAGTCTTCGAAAGATGTGCCTGTGACGTTACCGGCGCCGCGTCACGTGTTCGTGAAATCGTGCCGGATCAGCAATTGCCGATATTAAAAGCCGTCAACGCACCGAGAAGCGAACCGGCACGGTGAAACTCAGCGAGCTTTGGGTGATTTCCGGCGGGAACGACGGCAATGGTTGCGCACGGCGGATCATCGCCATGGTTTCGCCGTCCAGTGCTGCCGAACCCGACGATCTTGCAAGCCGCGCGCTGACCACGCTGCCGCCGCGGGTGACGGTGAAACTCAGCATCGCGACGCCTTGTTCTCCGGCGGCTTTTGCTGCTGACGGATACTGCTTGTAGCGCTGCAGATGCGCCGAAAGGATGCCGTTATAGCTCGCGCGCGCGGCCTGCGCTGCGCGCGGGGTTGCCGTGGTCTGCGGCGCGGGCGTGTCGGTCGGCTTCTTCGGCTTCTGGACGACCGGCTTCGGCTTTTTCTTCACCGGCTCAGGCTTGGGTTTCGGCTTTTCCGGAGGGGCTACGACTTCGGCCTTTTCCTGAATCGGAGTTGGTTCGATTTTTTCTTCGACAGCCTCCGGCTGCTTTTCTGGTTCGGGTGCCGGAGGTTCGGCTTCCTGCATCGTCGGGCCGGGCGCGATGTCCTGCTGCACCGGCTCCTGCGTCGGCGGCGCGGATTCCAGATCGAGCATGATCGGCTCGGACGCCGTGCCGATCGCGTCCAGCGGCGGCGGCGTGTACAGAACGAATCCCGCGACCAGCGCCACATGCGTCGCCACGACCAGCGCCGCGGCAAGACCCCAGCGGCGCACGTCGGAACTATCGGGCGGTCCGTGCAGGACGAGAGTGTTCATTGCAGCGAGGCTCTCTGCCGTTAATTTCGTGCGTCGAGCCCGACGAGCGCGATCTTGAGATAGCCGGCGTTACGCAGCACGTTCATCACGTCCATGAGATCGCCGTAGGGAACGGATTTATCGGCACGCAGGTAAACCGGATCGGCCTTCTTGCCGCTGGTGGCAGCGTCGAGCGCGCCGATCAGCGTCGCGCGCGGAACGATGTCCTCGCCGACGGCAACCGAAAGATCCGGCTTCACGGTGATGAACACCGGCTTGTCGGGCCGCGGCGGCGGCGTTGCGGTCGAAGCCGGAAGCTCGACACCGAGATCCACCGTTGCCAGCGGCGCTGCCACCATGAAGATGATGAGAAGCACCAGCATCACGTCGATGAACGGCGTGACGTTGATTTCATGCGCTTCGGTCAGATCGTCATCTGCACCGGCGACTTTTCCACCCAGACGCGCGCCCATGACTTACTCCGCCGCGCGCGCGATGCGCAGTGAGCGCCGGCCCTGATCGCGGCTGATCAGCAACATCACTTGCGCGGTCGCATCACCGAGCAGTGCGCGATAGGCCGAGATCATGCGGACGAGATGGTTGT
>CALRLJ020000447.1:0-3201 GCA_943368635.1 Sediminibacterium ginsengisoli
TTCGAGCGTGCCTTCCCCGCTGACAACGGAGACGCGCGCGCCGAACGGATGGCTTTTGCCCTCAAGGCGCGCGTCCTGCACCACCTCGATCCTGTCGGCGAGCGCCTCGATGGCCGGATCGCCGAGCCGCTTGTAGTCGTCCCAGCCGAACGAGCCTTGATCCAGCGCCAGCGCGCCGGTGAAGAACATCGAGAACTGTCCTCCGACCACACTGCGCGCGTGGCGCTTGGTGGCGGCGTCGCCGGTCAGCGTGATGCCGTTGCGATGCAGGCCGATCTCGACGCTCTTGATATTTTCCGGCGTGAGATTGTGCTCGCGCCGCATGGCAATCAGCGCGTCGATGGCGGCGTGGGTGTAGCGGCAGCTCGGATACGGCTTCACGCCGATTTTCATCGTCTCGTAAACCTTGCCGAGACCGGCGACCGCCTTGTCCGGATGCGCGTCGTCGCTGTAACCCACCAGCAGACCGTGCTTGCCTTCGACGGATTCCGTGGCACCGACGAATCCCTCGCGTGCAAGCGAGGCCGCAACGACGCCGTTCATCGCGGCCGCGCCGACCTGATAGCGCTTGTTCCATGCACCATTCACGAGAAACTGCAACGAGCCCGCGGCCTGACTGCCGGAGACGCCGAACGCGGCCACGATCTGTTCAGGCGAAAGTTTGTAAAGTTTCGCGGCCGCTGCTGCTGCACCATAGGTTCCGGCGGTGGCGGTGGGGTGAAAGCCCTTTGCGTAATGCGATGTCGGGTCGAGCGCGTTGCCGAGGCGGCAGCACACTTCATAGCCGGCAACGATGGCGGTCAGCACCTCGCGGCCGCTGGCCTTGACGATCTCGCCGACCGCGAAGGCCGCCGGCACGACAGGCGCGCTGGGATGCAGCGAGGAATCCGCGTGCGTGTCGTCGAAGTCGAGCGAATGGCCGAGCGCGCCGTTGAGCAGCGCTGCGATCGCAGGCGTGTAGGTTTTGGCGTCGCCGCATACGGTCGCGTCGCCCTTGCCGTCGAGACCGAGGGTCGCCAGCATCGCCAGCAACGACGGCGTCGATTCCGCCTCGCTGCGCGCGCGCACGGCGCTGCCGAGAAAATCGAGCGTCAGCGCCTTGGCGCGCTCCAGGACTTCCGTCGGAATATCCTCGTATTTGAGGTTCGCGACGTAAGCGGCCAGGGTTGCGGTTTCATTCGCCATTGTTGTTCTGTCTCCCAAACTCGGGAGAAGCTACGCGGCTCCCGTAAGGCATTCAAGCCGGACGGCTGCATGGATCAAATCTGTCGCAGCATGGCCGGAACGATGATGCGGTGGAACGGCATGATGGTGGCGAGATAGGTGCGGCCAAGCAGGTTGTGGGTCATCACCAGCGTTGTCGCGGTCACCCGGCGGTCGGGCGCGTTGCCGGTCACGTCAACAATCACGCGAAAGTCGAGATGCTTGTCGTCGAAACCCGCCACCAGCCGTTGCGGGGTTTCGCTGAGTACGGGAAACAACCCGACGGAATCGGATGCGATGGCTTTCCCATGAGACGGTGTCTTGAGGCCGAGCGGCGTCACCACAAGGTTTCGCAGCCGCATCAGGCCGTCGATCCATCCGGGCGAGCGCTCGAACATTCGTTCCGCCGCCTGCCGCGCATTGAGCGCGTCGTCATTCACCGCGACACAAAAAGCATCGCTGAACTGCGCACCGGGAAGCAGTCCTCTCATCGCGGTGTCTGGCTCGAAGCCTTGAACATTGAACGCGCGGGCAGTCATGTTGCAAACCTCAGCCGTCGGGTCAGGGTGCGGAACCGCAGCACAAGCAGGATGGCATAAAGTCCGGTGCCGATGGAGAGGCCGATCCAGACCCCGACCGCGCCGAGATCGGTCCAGAACGCGAGACCATAAGCTGCGGTGAAGCCGATGAGCCAATAACTGATGGCCGCGAGCAGCAGCGGCACTCGCGTGTCGCTGAGTCCCCGGAGCGCGCCGGCGGCCACGGTCTGGATTCCGTCGGCGATAAAGAACGTCGCGCCGACCAGCATTAGCGTCGCGGCAAGTTCGACAGCAGCGATGCCTTGCCGGGTATCGCCGAAGAAAAATCCCGCAAGATCGAACCGCACCACAATGACGGCGAGGGTCATGACACTCATGAACACGATGCCGAGGACAATCGCCACCACGCCGGCGCGCTGGATCGCCGGTCGCTCGCCACGCCCGAGCGCCTGACCGACGCGCACGGTGGCCGCCATACCGATGCCGAACGGCACCATGAACAGGATCGCCGCAATTTGCAGCGCGATCTGATGCGCGGCCAGTGCGGTCGTGCTGATAAGTCCCATCAGAAGACCGGCGGCGGAGAACAATCCATATTCAAGCAGGAACGACACTGCGATCGGCGCGCCGATCACCACGAGCTGGCGCATCAGCGGCCAGTCGATCTTCCAGAACCGCCCGAGGACGTGAAATTTTTTGAACGGCCGCTGGGCGTAAGTGAACCACAACGCCGCCGCACACATGCCGAAATTGACCGTGGTGGTGGCAACGCCCGCGCCGAGCAATTCAAGTTTCGGCATGCCCCAGTGGCCGTGAATGAGCGCATAGCCCAGCACCGCATTGGCGGGGATCGCGGCGAGTGTGATCCACAGGCCGGGTTCGGGCCGATTGACCGCGCCCATGAAATTGCGGATCGCCATGAAGCACAGAGCAGGCGCCATGCCGGGCGCGAGGCCGAGCAGGTAGCGCTGCGCGAGGCGGGCGTTGTCGGGCGCTTGCCCGAGCAGCAGCAGGATCTGCTCGCCGAACAGCGGCAGCAGCATCATCGGCACGCACAGCATCAGCGCGGCCCACAGGCCGACGCGCAGCGACCGGCGCACGATGCGCGGCTGACGCGCGCCGAGCGCTTGAGCTGCGAGCGGTGCCACGGCGGTCACCAGCCCCATGCCGATCACGAAGGCCACGAAGAACACTGTATGCGCCAGCGCCGCCGCAGCGACGGCTTGATCGCCGAGCCGCCCGATCAGCGCGAGGTCGGTGGTCATCATGGCGATCTGCCCCAACTGCGTCAGCGCAATCGGCAATGCCAGCTTGATCGTCTCGATGAATTCGGCAGCGACCGGGCTGCGGCCAGCGCTTGTCGTGCCGGTCTGCGCCGGCTCTGCCTTGTCGAGGACTGTCATGGCAGGCGTCATAGCACACCGGCCGGCCAAATCATGGCCGGCGCAGCATGGCGACT
>CALRLJ020000448.1:0-3199 GCA_943368635.1 Sediminibacterium ginsengisoli
GACGGGGATTCCGGCCGGCATTTGCACAATCGAGTACAGCGAATCCACGCCAGACAATGCCTTGGATTCGACCGGCACGCCGAACACCGGGAGTTCCGTCAGCGCGGCGGCCATGCCGGGCAAATGGGCTGCGCCACCGGCACCAGCGATGATGACTTGAAAGCCGGCTGCCTTGGCGCCCTTGGCGAAGGCATAGAGCCGCTCTGGGGTGCGATGCGCCGAGACGATCTGCGCCTCGTGCGGCACGCCGAGCGCGGTCAGGGTCACTGCGGCATGGCGCATGGTGTCCCAGTCGGACTGGCTTCCCATGATAATGGCAACGGGGACGGTCATTCGGAATCTTCAAAAAAGAGCAGAAAAACAGGGCGGATTATAGGGTTACGCCCCTGCGTGGCAAGGAGGCGCGAATCCGTTATCCTTTCATGGTCAATGGCCGTGCCGGTCAAGCGAATTAGAGGCGGAAACGTGAAGAAAGCGCACGGCAAAATGACATCGCGGCCTCCTGCGGCGAAAAAGCCGCCAAAGCGCGCCGCCGCTGGCCGAGGTAAATCCCTTGGCAAATCCGCCGCCAAAACGGCGGTGGCGAAACCCAGGCGCAAACCAGCGGCTGCTCCCCTTAGCCGGGCCAGACGGCAGGTTTCGGCCCTGAAGGCGGAACTCGCCGCTGCCCAGGCCCGGATCGACGAGTTGCAGGCCTGGGCCGATACCGACTTCCTGCTGAACATCTACAACCGGCGCGGCTTCGAGCGGGAACTGGAGCGGTCGGTCGCCTACATCCGGCGCTACAAGGCGACTGGCGCGCTGATCGTGCTCGACGTCGACCGTCTCAAGCCGATCAACGATACGTTCGGCCATGCCGCAGGTGATGTTGTGCTGAAGGGCGTGGTCGCGGTCCTGATGCGTCATGTCCGGTCGTCGGATGTGGTGGGGCGGCTGGGCGGCGACGAATTCGGACTGTTGCTCTGGAATCTGAGCGAGGCCGATGCGCTGGCCAAGGCCGCAGCGCTTGAAGACGCCATCGACCGGCTGACATTTGTGTTCAAGGGCCGCTCGGTGGTGGCAGGCGCGTCCGCCGGCATCGCGCTGATCGGGACAACGGACGAAGTGGCATCGGTGATGGAAGCTGCGGACCGCGCGATGTATGCGCGAAAGTCGGCGCGGCGTGGCCGCGTCCTCACGGCGCTCTGACGTTTCGCAAATGGCGTCTCGCTAAATCGGGCGATGCTAAATCAGGCGATGATGTCGGGCGTGATCTGGTCTTCGATGAAGGAGATACGGTCGCGCAATTGCAGCTTGCGCTTTTTTAAGCGCTGCAATCGGAGCAGGTCCGGGGCAGGCGACAGATGCAGCGCATCGATGGCGGCGTCCAGGTCGCGATGCTCCTGCTGCAACCGCGCCAGTTCAAGCGCGTATTCGTTGTTGTCTTGATCTACCATAACCATCGTTGACTAAATCGCCCGGACTTTAGCTAAGTGTAGCTAAATGCATCTGCATCTTCGTCATTGCAGAAAATCGTTACCAACTCCAGTGGTCCGATTTTAACACTCGCATCCCTTTCCGCAGGCACTTTGCGGGTGTTGGAATCAACGGACCACTGGAAAATATAAGTTTCTGGAGGAGTTCTGGATTTGACATTCGCTTCGCGCACCCGCGGCGGGCAGGGCACGAATGTCAAATCCGCTCCACCAGCGACGGTATCGCGGGGCGGGTTCCGTCACAATTCGTTTCCTTTGTGCACGAAAATTTTGAACGGCTGTTTGGACTTCGCTGTCGACAGACCGCCCCCGTCATGTAGACTTAACCGTCCGATCTGAGGTCCACTTACAGAGGAGACTTCTATGGCGATTCAGGCGCATCTCGTTGAACTGGAACGAAAACACGAAGTTCTGGAAGGCGAATTGCACGATGCTCTTCAGCATCTTTCCACCGACGATCTCCAGATTATCGAACTGAAGCGCCGCAAGCTGGTGCTCAAGGATCAAATCGAGCGCATCAAGCTCGCAACATTCCACTGAACTTCCTTCGACGGAATCCTCCCGGCAGTTTAAGGCTATGCTCGTAACGGCAGCAGTTGCCGTTGTGGGGATGTCACGCGCCTGAATGGACTTATGCCTAAACTCCCGCAACGCGTGCGACCTCGTCCGCGATGGCGAGGGATGAGGTCAGGCCGGGCGATTCGATTCCGAACAGGTTGACCAGTCCGGAGAGCCCGTGGTCCTGTGGTCCCTGGATCACGAAATCCTGCCGGGCAATGGCAGGCGGCACGATCTTGGGCCGGATGCCGGAATAGCTCGGTGCGAGAGCGCCATCCGGCAGCGTTGGCCAGTAGCGCCGGATCGCCGGATAAAACCGTTCGGCCCGTGCAGGGTCCACGGCATAGTCAAGACTATCTACGTCAAGGCTGTCGACCCATTCGACATCGGGTCCGAATTTCGCCTGCCCGCCGAGGTCGATGGTGAGATGAACGCCGAGGCCGCCGGGTTCGGGCACCGGATAGATCAGGTGCGAGAACGGCGCGCGCGTACTGCAACTGAAATAGTTGCCCTTGGCGTAGTAGCTGGTCGGGATGCGGTCGGCAGGCATACCGGCGATGGCGCGGGCGATGGCCGGTGCGCTCAGTCCCGCCGAATTGATCAGCACACGGCAATGCAGCGCCATCGGTGTGTCGCCGCCAATTTCGACTTCAAAACCATTCGTCACGGCTTTCGCGCTGAGAAGCGGAGCATGAAATGCGATCGCGCCGCCGGCGGCCTCGATCTCGCCGCGCAGCGCCAGCATATAGGCGTGGCTGTCGACGATGCCGGTGGAGGGCGACAGCAATGCGCCGACGCAGTTCAGGGCCGGCTCGAGTGCGCGCGCTTCCGCGCCGGACAGCACCTGCATATCGCCGACGCCATTGGCCTCTGCGTGAGATTTGATGGCGGCGAGCTTGTCGCGTTCGTTGTCCGCAGTGGCGACGATCAGCTTGCCGCATCGCCGGTACGGAACGCCATGTTGGTCGCAATATTCATAGAGAGCCTGCTTGCCGGCGACGCATAGCCGCGCCATCAGGCTTCCTGCGGGATAATAAATCCCGGCGTGAATCACTTCGCTGTTGCGCGAGGACGTTCCGGTCCCGATGTCGCCGGCGGCCTCGACCAAAACGACCTCAAGGCCGGCTCGTGCCAGCCGCCGTGCGGCAGCAAGACCGACGACGCCG
>CALRLJ020000449.1:0-3178 GCA_943368635.1 Sediminibacterium ginsengisoli
TTGTGCGTAAGCCAGTGCCAGCGTCGCGCCCCATGATCCGCCGACAACCAGCCATTGCTCAAATCCGAGGCTTTCGCGGATGGCTTCCATGTCCGCAATCAGATGCGGCAGCGTATTGGCCTCGAGCAACCCCTTGGGCCGGCTCCTGCCCGCCCCGCGCTGATCGAACAGCACCGCGTGAAACCTCAGCGGGTCGAACAGCCGCCGGTGATCGGGCTGACAGCCACTGCCGGGGCCGCCGTGCAGATAAACCGCGGGAATACCGTCGATGCGGCCGACCGTCTCGACGTAAATTTCGTGACCGTCACCCACCGCCATGTGCTGCGCGGTGAGCGGCACAAAGCGGTCGGCGCGCTTGTCCGATGGCGCGATGTCGGCGACGTCAGGCCCCATGATTGTCAATCTCTCGTGGATCGGCCTCACGCGTGCCGCCCGCGAAATTGCGATAAATGAAGCGGCGATTGTCGCCAGCCGCTTCACTCATCGCAGTCTTGAAGATCTGTTCGTGTGCTGGTGAAAGCGCGCAGGCCGGATCGGTGTTGCCGGCATTCCCGGTCAGCGCAAAGGCCTGACAGCGGCAGCCGCCATAATCGATCTCCTTGTATTCGCAACTTTGACACGGCTCAGGCATCCATCCGGTCCCGCGATAACGGTTGAATGCCTCAGAATTCTGCCAGATCCACGCGATGGAATGATCCCGCACCGACTCGAATTCCAGACCGGTGATCGTTTCAGCCGCGTGACACGGTAAAATCTTGCCTGAAGGTGAGATGTTGAAAAACTGCCTTCCCCAGCCGCCCATGCATTTCTTCGGACGCAACGCATAATAATCCGGCACGACATAATCGATGGCAAGGATGCCCTTCAGCCGTATCTCGGCCTCCTCAACGATACGGGAGGCCTCATCGATCTGCTCTATCGTGGGCATCAATGCCGCGCGGTTCTTTAGTGCCCAACCGTAATACTGCACGTTGGCAACTTCGAGCCGGTCGGCATCGAGGTCGACCGCCATCTGGATGATGTCCGCAAGCTGAAACAGATTCTGGCGATGCATCACGGCGTTCACCGTGAGCGGCAAGCCGAGCTCACGCGCCCAGCCAGCAGCCTCGATCTTCTTCGCGTGCGCATCCTTTAGCCCCGCAATACGGTCTGCAATATCCTGCTCACTGCCCTGAAAACTGATCTGGACGTGACAAAGCCCGGCATCGGCCAATCCCGCCAGCTTCTCTTTGCTCAACAGCACGGCAGAGGTAATCAGATTTGTGTACAGGCCAACGTCGGTCGCATGACGAACGAGCTCCACCAGATCCTTGCGTGCTGTCGGCTCGCCACCTGAAAAATGAATCTGGAGCACACCGATTTGGGCGAGCTCACTCAGCACGCGTTTCCATTCAACGGTGGTGAGTTCAGCACCACCCCGTTCAAGCTCGACCGGGTTGGAGCAGTAAGGGCACTGCAGCGGACAGCGATGTGTCAGTTCCGCCAGCACCGCAAGGGGAATACCAAACGTCTCAGCCTGCGACCGGCGCTGCTCCAGCACCGCCAGTCCATCGGATGGATCGGCGTGAACGGGGGAAGCGTCGGTGAGCGTCGGACTCATGCTTTGGTGTCCTGTGCCTCCGCGAGAAACCCCTTCTCGGCGAGATCCCGCAGCATCGCAACGACATCGGCGCCGATCATCGCGCGATCGGCAGCGTATTTGGCGGCGAGCACATCGATGATCTGATCGACGTTGCGGACGCCATCACAGAGCTGCAAAATCTCCACCGCAATCTCGTCCGGCGCAAGCACCCGCTCCGGCACCAGAATAACCCAAACCTGCCGGGCTTCGTCGAATTTCAGCTTGGCATGTCGCGCCAGCACCGGCCGGCTTGCTTCAGTTATGTCTATTCGCCGGCTTCGCAATGCCATCAGACCTTCTCCGGAACAAAAGCACCCGGCGGCACGTGGCCATCGACATAAGCATGATAAAGCGCGTCGAGTTGAACCCAAAGCACGTTAGTCTTGAAGATCAGCGCATTGCAGACAGCTTCACGCTGTCCGGGCGTTTGGGCATGTTTCTTGACGAAATCGAGGGCAAAATTGGCGTCGCGCGGCGCCTGCTCCATGCGGCGTTTGAAATAGCTCATGATGTTCGGGTTGATGAAGTCGTAATGCGCGAGCATTCCCGAAATACGCTCCTCGTGCAAATTCGGCGCAAACAGCTCAGTCAAGGATGAGGCGATGGCTTCCAGCGGCGTCCTGTCGCGAACGAAATGAACGTAGGCATCGACCGCAAACCGCGTGGCCGGAAGAATCCCCTCGGCGGATTCGACGTAAGCACTGTCGAGACCAAGGCCTTCGGTCAGCTTAAGCCAGCGCTCGATCCCTCCCTCGGTGCCAATGTCGCCATCGTGATCTTCAATGCGATGCCGCCATTCGAGCCGGATGTCACGGTCGCGGAAACGAGAGATCACCACCGCATCCTTGATCGGAATCGAGCTCTGGTAATAGTAGCGGTTAAGTGCCCAGGCCTGCACCTGCCCCTTGTTGAGCTTTCCGCCATGCAGCAGACCATGAAACGGATGCAGGTTGTGATAGCGCGTGGCGCCGATCCCTCGCAGCGCAGTCTCGAGTTCGTCCGCCGACGCAAGCGGCGTTCCGGTCTTCAATGCGAATACACTTGTCGCGATCAAATGGTGATCTCCGTCCCGTCCGAGGGAATTTGCCAGCCTGCGTGTTCGGCGGCGTGACGCTCGGCAGAGTCCGGAAGCAGAACCGGATTCGAATTGTTGATGTGCAAGAAAATCTTGCGCGCAATTCCGAGATCCGCCAACCCCGCCATGACACCGTTCTCGCCGGACATCGCCATGTGGCCCATCCGCTGCCCCGTTTTGGCGCCGAGGCCAGCAGCGATCAGTTCATCGTCGCGCCACAGCGTGCCATCGAAGAAAATCAGCGGCGCGCCTTGAAGACGCTGCTTGAGGTCAGGGGTGAGCGCCGCGCAGGCAGCGAGGAAGTAGAGGTGTTCCCCGGTTCGCTTGTCGGCAATCCGGAGGCCAAGGGTATCGCCGGTAACTTCGTTGCCGTCGGAGTGCGTTTCACCTTCAAGGTACCAGGCCGGCTTTCCAGGCGCGGCGAACGGAAGAATTTCGAGACCGGACGGAGAGCCGTCGGAAAGCCTCGGCTCGAACGCCAC
>CALRLJ020000450.1:0-3172 GCA_943368635.1 Sediminibacterium ginsengisoli
CGCCACGCTGGCGTTCGAGATGGGTCCATGACCGGACGAGTCGGCTGCGCTGGTAATTCAGATGCGCGAGTTCGACCTGCAATGTGCCTTCGCGGGTTTTCGCACGGCGGCCGAAGATTTCCAAAATCAGCCCGGTGCGGTCGAGCACCTTCGCATTCCATTCCTTTTCGAGATTGCGCTGCTGAACCGGCGACAGTGCGCAGTCCATCACCACAAGATCGACGTCATTGGCCTTGATGAGGCCGATCATCTCCTCGACCTTGCCCTTGCCGAGATAGGTCGCAGGCCGGATTTCACTCAATGGCGCGACGACCGCTTCCGCTATGGTCAGTTCAATGGCGCGCGCCAGACCGACGGCTTCTTCGAGCCGTGCGTCGGGATTGCGTGTGCCATGAGACATCGCCGGCGTATCGGGATCGCCCCGCCGCACGCGTCTGTAAGGACCGATGACCAGCACCCGTCCTGTATCGCCCCTCGCCGACCGTGGACGGTCGGCGGCCCCGTCGAAGTTCCGGGGTTCCAAATCAGTTTAATCTCAAGCTGGAGCGTCCTCGCCGCCTTCGAACAACTGGATCGGAGCGCCCGGCATGATCGTCGAGATCGCATGCTTGTAGACAAGCTGCGAATGACCATCGCGCCGAAGCAGCAGGCAGAAATTGTCGAACCAAGTGACAATGCCCTGCAACTTCACTCCATTGACCAGAAAGATCGTCAGTGGCGTCTTGGTTTTGCGAACGTGATTGAGGAAGGTGTCTTGTAGATTTTGTGCGCGGTCTGCCGCCATTTTCTTATCCCGCATTATTGTTTTTGGGCCAGCCTGCCCTCTGCGGGGCGTGGTCTGACTGCCGGCGTCCCTGAGATCCCCCTCCGGGTGCTGCAGCGCGATTAAAGGACACGCCCGGTTGTTAGGCAAGGCCACGGTACCCGGCTAGGCGGCCAAAGGACGGAAAAACTTACGAAAACGCTGAAAACCGGTGGAATTCTTCCCGCAAACGCATGGAAATGGCACCCGGCTTGCCGGTTCCTATGCTGCGGCCGTCGATCCTGACCACGGGCATGACAATCTGGCTTGACGCGGTGACGAAGGCTTCAGCGGCCTCATAGGCTTCCGCAGGCGTAAACGGCCGCTCCTCGAGGGTGAGCTGAAGTGCAGCGAGGACATCGGTCAGCACGGCGCGGGTGATACCGGCCAGGATGCCGCTGTCGGCTGATCGGGTGATCACTTTGCCGCCCTTGGTCACGATCCAAGCGTTGCTCGACGAGCCCTCGGTAACCAAGCCGTCGCGATCGACAAACCATGCTTCATAAGCGTTGTTCTCGCGCGCCTGCTGCTTGGCCAGCACGTTGGGCAGCAGCGACACCGACTTGATATCGACACGCGGCCAACGGTTCTCGGGAATGGTGATGACGCCGATCCCCTTCGACGCAGTGTCCTGATTTTTTTGGAAATTCAGACCCCGCGCCGTCACCACCAGCGCCGGCTTCACCGGATTGATTGGAAACGCATGATCGCGCCGCGCAACGCCGCGCGTCACCTGCAGATAGACAATGCCGTATGTCACACGATTTCGCCGCACGGTTTCGCGGATCACAACCCCGAGCGCGGACAACGGCATTGGCATGTCGATCCGCAACTCACGGAGCGAGCGTTGCAGTCGTGTTAAATGCCGCGGCATATCCACGATCTTGCCGCCCCTGATCTCGCAAACCTCATAGACGCCATCGGAGAATTGATAGCCGCGGTCTTCGATGTTTACGCTCGCGTCCCGCATATCGCGGTACTGGCCGTTCACATAGGCAATGCGCGACATGGACTTAGCCGACCCCCAGCGCCTTGAGCTTGCGGTGCAAGGCCGAACGCTCCATGCCGACGAATTCCGCGGTCCGCGAGATATTGCCGGAGAATCGGCTGATCTGCGCGATCAGGTAATCACGTTCGAACACTTCACGGGCTTCGCGTAGCGGCAGACCCATGATGTGCTCGCCGTTGTTGCCGGTGGGCATCGCAGGAATCATCGAGCCGACGTCCTGCGGCAGCATGTCTGCCGTGATGGCCGCTTCGGCATCGCCTCCGGCCAGGATCATCACGCGCTCAACGTTATTGCGCAATTGCCGGACATTGCCCGGCCAGACATGCGATTGCAGAACCGCCATCGCATCCTCGCCAATCCGGCGCTTCGGCAGGCCGGTCGCGGAAGAAATCTGCTCCATGAAATATTCAACGAGGTCTGGAATGTCCTCGCGCCGCTCCGACAGTGGCGGAACGCGAATCGGCACAACGGAAAGCCGGTGATAGAGATCCTCGCGGAATTTTCCTTCGGCGATTTCGGCCTCAAGATTGCGCGCCGTCGACGACACGATGCGCACGTCGACGCTGACCTTGGTGGTGCCGCCTGCTCGCTGGAATGTCTGATCGACCAGCACACGCAGAATCCTGTTCTGGGTTTCACGAGGCAGGTCTGCAATCTCGTCGATAAACAAGGTGCCGCCATGTGCCTCTTCCAGCGCACCCGGCTTGCGGCCGGTCTCGCCATCGGACAATTCGATACCGAACAGTTCGACTTCCATTCGCTCCGGTGTGATGGCCGCTGCGTTGATGACGACGAACGGTCCATCGGCGCGGCTGGACATCGCGTGCAGCGTGCGCGCGGCAAGCTCCTTGCCGCCGCCCGATGGGCCGACAATCATGATGCGGCTGTTGGCCTTGGCGGCGCGATCGATGGTCTGGCGGAGCTGATTCATGCAGGGCGAGCGGCCCACCAATGTGCCTGACGACGGCGCATGCTGTTTGAGCTCGCGGACTTCGCGCTTGAGGCGCGACGTTTCCAGCGCGCGGTTGGCGACGAGAATCAGCCGGTCGGCCTTGAAGGGCTTTTCGATAAAATCATATGCGCCGCGTTTGATCGCCGCGACCGCAGTTTCGATATTGCCGTGTCCCGAGATCATCACGACCGGCACGTCAGGATGTTCAAGCTTGATCTGCTCAAGCAACTGCAGACCGTCCAAACGGCTACCCTGGAGCCAAATATCGAGGAATATCAGGTTCGGCCGGCGGCTCGATACCTCCGCCAGCGCACTGTCGCTATCGCGCGCTGTGCGCGTCTTGAAGCCTTCGTCGTCGAGAATACCCGCAACGAGGTCTCGAATGTCGGCTTCGTCATCGACGATCAAA
>CALRLJ020000451.1:0-3158 GCA_943368635.1 Sediminibacterium ginsengisoli
CATCGAGCCGCTCTGAATAAACCAGCCAGCCGACTGCAGCAGACAATGGCACACGCAGGAAGTCCATCGGCACGACAACCGTGGCATCGGCATACCGCATCGCCTGAGCGAAGCAGTAGTGCGAATACGTTCCGCAGAACGCGATCACCAGGATCCACGGCCAGATGTGGATTGATGGCGCTTGCCAATAGTAGAGGGCTGGAATCAATCCGATCAGCGACTGGATCACCAGCATCCAGAAGATAATCACAACCACTGAGTCGGTGCGGGTGAGAGATTTGACCATGACGATTGCCGCGCCGAAGCCAACGGCGGCAAGGATCATGATCACCTGACCGGGGCTGAATTGGGCCGAGCCGGGCTGCACAATGACAATAACGCCCACCAGCCCCAGCACGATCGCCAGAATTTTCCAGACATTCAGCCGCTCGCCGAGGAAGCTCATGGCCAACAACGCGGTCCAGATCGGCATGGTGAATTCGATAGCGACCACTTGAGCCAGCGGGATCAGAGTTAGGGCGAGAAACCAGCCGTACTGCGCGGCGTAATGAACTATGTTGCGGCCGATATGCGTGAGCGGGCGAGCCGTTTTCATGCTCGCAAAGCCGCCGTTCATATGGATCAGCGGATAGAGCATGAGCAAGCCGATGACCGAGCGCATTTCCATGATCTGGAAGACATTCAGCTCGCGGGTGGTTTCGCGTCCGGCCACCAGCAAAACCAGCATCAGGGTGAGCCAGCCGGCCATCCAGCCGGCGGCCTTTGCATTGGAGGGCGGCATGGCCACGATGGGTTGCGTCACAAACGCACCTGTGTTGCACCGCAAATCAACATCGCAAACCCTCGTTTATGGGACGGTCTGCTTACGCAATCTCATTTCGGCGCGCAATATCGCCAAACTGACAGCAGGCCCGACAAGTTTGCATTTTGAATTGGATGCCGAACCTGCAACGATCCGGAGGCGCGGGGCGCCAGTTCCCGCCAGATAAAAAAGTAACAAAGGGGACAGCGCCTTGATCGATTCCGCCTCATTGCCGTTCGACGTTGAAACCATGCTGACGGGACTGCGCCCGTGGGTTGAATGCGAAAGCCCGACCTGGGACGCTGAAGCGGTCAATCGCATGCTTGAGCTTGCCGCGCGCGACATGGCGATCGGCGGGGCCTCGATTGAATATATCGGTGGGCGTCAGGGCTTCGGCGGCTGCGTCCGTGCACGGTTTCCGCATCCCAAACAGGGACAGCCGGGTATTCTGATTGCCGGGCACATGGACACGGTTCACCCCATCGGCACGCTGCAAAAGCTGCCGTGGCGGCGCGATGGTGGAAAATGCTACGGGCCCGGCATTCTCGACATGAAGGGCGGCAACTACGCTTCGCTGGAAGCCATCCGGCAATTGGCGAAGGCGTCGGTCGCCACGCCGCTGCCCGTGACAGTCCTGTTCACGCCGGATGAAGAAGTCGGCACGCCCAGCACACGCGACATCATCGAAGCTGAGGCTGCGCGTAACAAGTATGTCCTGGTGCCGGAACCGGCATTCAAGAATGCCGGCGTCACCACGGGCCGCTATGCGATTGCGCGGTTCAATCTGGAGGCCGCCGGTAAGCCGAGCCATGCCGGGGCTGCCCTTGCAGCCGGCCGCTCGGCGATCCGCGAAATGGCGCGGCAGATCATCGCCATCGACGGCATGACCGGTGATGATTGCACCTTCAGTGTCGGCGTGGTTCACGGCGGGCAATGGGTCAATTGCGTCGCGTCGAGTTGCCGCGGCGAGGCACTCAGCATGGCGAAACGTCAGGCTGACCTCGATCGCGGTGTCGAGCGGATGTTGGCGCTCAACGGCACGGCGAATGACGTGACGTTCACGGTGACGCGCGGGGTGACGCGGCCGGTCTGGGAGCCGAATGCAGGAACGATTGCCCTGTATGAGCAGGCGCGTGCGGTCGGCGCGAAAATCGGTCTCGATTTGATCCACGGCAGTTCGGGCGGCGGTTCGGACGGAAATTTTACCGGCGCGATGGGGCTGCCGACGCTCGATGGCCTCGGATTGCGTGGCGCCGACTACCACACGCTGAACGAGCATATCGAGATCGATAGTCTGGTCGAACGCGGACGTTTGATGGCGGGTCTCTTGGCCAGCCTGCAATGATTTGACAAGATGGAGCCACGCGCCTGGCTTTGTCATAACCCATCGCATTAAACGGGATCGTGCCGCATGCCCAATATTGAACTGATCGAGAGCTACGCCGACGAACTCACGGTGATCCGCCGCGACCTTCATGCTCATCCGGAGATCGGATTTGAGGAGCATCGCACATCCGGCATCGTCGCCGAGAAGCTCGCGCAATGGGGTATCGAAGTGCATCGCGGTCTCGGCGGCACCGGCGTGGTCGGCCTGCTGAAAGGCAAAGGCGGCGGCAGCAAGCGGATCGGTCTGCGCGCCGACATGGATGCGTTGCCGATGGAAGAAAAAACCAATCTCAGCTGGCGCTCGACAGTTCCCGATCGCTTCCATGGCTGCGGCCATGACGGTCACACCACCATTCTTCTGGGCACGGCGCGCTATCTCGCTGAAACACGTAATTTCGACGGTACAGTGGCATTCATTTTCCAGCCGGCCGAAGAAGGGCTCGGCGGCGCGCGTGCGATGATAAAGGACGGCTTGTTCGAAAAATTTCCACTCGACGAGGTGTATGGTCTGCATAATGCGCCGCAACTCAATCCCGGACAGGTCGCGATTTTTCCGGGACCGAGCATGGCTTGCGCGGATTTCTTCGACATCACCATCACCGGCTACGGCAGCCACGGTGCAATGCCGGAAATGTCTCGCGATCCAGTGGTGATTGCGATGACGCTGGGGCAGGCGTTGCAGACCATCGTCAGCCGCAACGTCGATCCGCTCAAATCCGCTGTGCTGTCGATCACGCAGATTCACGCAGGTTCGGCCTACAATGTGATTCCGGGTGAGGCGACACTGGCCGGGACGGTCCGCACGTTCTCGGAAAAGGTGCGGGAGAAGATCCGCGACCGCATGCGCACCATCGCTGCGGGTATGGCTGCGGCGTTTCAGGTTGAGATCAAGGTCGAAATCCGCGACATCTTCTCGGTGCTGGTCAATCATGAGGAACAGTCGCATTTCGTGGCGGACGTGGCGCGGGGC
>CALRLJ020000452.1:0-3151 GCA_943368635.1 Sediminibacterium ginsengisoli
GGTCTTTCAGGAAGTCGATGGCGTAGTCACGCCACTCACCATCAGCGACCATGCGTCCGTACAGATTGAGGATGCGATTGAGTTCGACGCGGTTGAAGGTAACGCTCTGAGGCGGGGCCTGTGCAGTGCTGCGCTCCAGCCCCCGGCTCTCGCTTGGATCGATATCGCCCGACACTGAACTCATCGGCGCCTCCTGTCATATACAAGACATGATCACCCTGTCCGGCGACGCCTGCAAGCAAGATTTCTGGTGCAAATGCCGCCTGTTCGCAGGGCAGGGCATCACGTGGACGTTAGGCAAATCATAATGCCGCCCGATTTCGGTCAATCCCCCGCCGTGCTGGACTGCGACCAAGATGAAACTGCGTTGACCCGGTCCTTTCGGCACCGGATTCCTCAGCCCCCAGCCCCCCGGGGTCGTCAGGATCGGGTCTAATTCCTCGCAGTAAATTACGACCCCCAATCTTTCGGGCCAGCGCAAGCTGGCCTTTTTCTTTGCGGGTGAGGTCTTCCACGTTTTAGAAGACTCGCGGCGAGACAGCCGAGCCGTCGCAGCCAGCTGCAATGCTGGCGCGCTTATCCGATGTTTCGAAATTCCGGAATTCAGTTCAGCGATGTAAAGGCCGCGCCCAGCATCGGACCCGGCCTGTCGCGGTTGCCGTCCTGAACGTAAACCGCCGCTGCATCGACGCCGTCGCGCGTGATGTTTTCAAGCGGCACAGTCCAGCTGCCGGCCTTCCCGTTCCAGTCGCCGACCTTGAGCATGTTGCGCACCACGTTGTGATACGTGATCTGCTGTCCGCGATTCTCGCCGCGCGAGATGGTGATCGGAACCTGCTTCGACACGGCGCAGATCCAGATCTCGCCGCTCTTGATTTCGCCAGGTTTGCCGCCAGCTTCCGCCACCGACACTTTGATCTGGCCGCCGGTCTGCGTCATCGTGACCGGCACCGACATCACACCATCGGTTTTCTGCGTGCTGTTTGCGGCGTTTTCGATTCCCGCGCGATCGCTGCCAAGGACGTTGGTCGTGCCATTGACGACCGCCTGCGGCGTATACACGCCACGATCGCCGCGCACATGCGAGTACGCTTTCTGCCGCGCGCTGAATCGGGAGTCCGCCAGCGTGTCCTTCCAGCCGAGATAATCCCAGTAGTCGATCGGCAGGCTCAGTGCGATCACGGATTTATCCTGCGCAAGCTCACCGAGAATCTTGTCCGCCGGCGGGCACGAAGAGCAGCCTTGCGAGGTGAAGAGTTCGACCACTGCGCGCGGATCGGCGCAGACCGGCGTGATGACAGTAAAGATCGCGCAGACGCCAAGCGTACGCGACAACCGCGACGCAATAGCGCCGGCTGTTGTCGTTTTCAAAGCTGACAAATCAGACATGCCGTCTGTCCCTATGATGCCTGGCACCTTCATCAGCAAGAAGGCGGCCCATTGATAGGCCGCCCCCTGGATCGTCGCCACTCACGTCGCGGTGAGCCTGTTCACGGATGCGTTTTTGAGCCGCACGCTTATGCGGCCAACGTACGCAGCACATACTGAAGAATGCCGCCGTTACGATAGTATTCAAGCTCGTCGAGCGTATCGATGCGGCACAGCAAGGAGACGTCCTTGCGTGAGCCGTCGCTGGACACGATTTCCGCCACCAACTGCTGGCGCGGCTTCAGATCGCCCTGCAGACCGCGAATCGTGACCTTTTCGTCGCCCTTCAGGCCGATCGACTGCCAGGATGTGCCATCCTCGAAGGTCAGTGGCAGCACGCCCATGCCGACGAGATTGGAGCGATGGATGCGCTCGAAGCTCTGGGTGATGACCGCACGCACGCCCAGCAGGCGCGTTCCCTTCGCTGCCCAGTCGCGCGACGAGCCGTTGCCGTATTCGGCACCTGCGAAGACCACCAGCGGCACCTGCTCGGCCTGATACTTCATCGCGGCGTCGTAGATCGACATCGCCTCGCCGTCGGGCCAATGCTTGGTGAGGCCACCCTCGGGGATGTTGCCGTCGGCGCCCTTCATCATGAAGTTCTTGATGCGGATGTTGGCGAAGGTGCCGCGCATCATCACTTCGTGGTTGCCGCGTCGGGTGCCATACTGATTGAAGTCGGCGGGCCGCACCTGATGCTCCGACAGATACTTGCCTGCTGGTGAGGTCAGCTTGATCGAACCGGCCGGCGAGATGTGGTCGGTGGTGATCTTGTCACCGAACAGCGCAAGAATGCGTGCGTCGAGCACATCGACGATCGGCTCCGGCTCCATCTTCATGCCTTCGAAGTACGGCGGGTTCTGCACATAGGTCGAGCTCATGTTCCAGGCGTAAGTGTCGCTGGTCACGGTCTTGATCTTGCGCCAGTTGGCGTCGCCCTTGAAAACGTCGGCGTACTTTTTCTTGAAGATCGTCGAAGTGACGTACTTCTTGATGAAGGCATTGATCTCGGTGGACGTCGGCCAGATGTCCTTCAGGTAAACCGGCTTGCCGTCCTTGCCTGTGCCGATTGGCTCGACGTCGAGATTCTTCGTGACCGTGCCGGCGAGCGCATGCGCAACGACCAGCGGCGGCGAGGCGAGATAATTCGCCTGTACGTCCGGCGAGACGCGGCCCTCGAAGTTGCGGTTGCCGGACAGCACCGCCGCGGCGACGATGCCGTTGTCGTTGATCGACTTGGAAATTTCCTCCGGCAGCGGACCGGAATTGCCGATGCAGGTCGTGCAGCCGAAACCGACAAGGTTGAAGCCAACCGCATCGAGATCCTTTTGCAGGCCGGAATCCGCGAGATACCCGGCAACCACCTGGCTGCCCGGCGCAAGCGACGTCTTCACCCACGGCTTTGCCTTCAAACCCTTCGCGGCAGCCTTGCGCGCCAGCAGGCCGGCCGCGATCAGCACGCTTGGATTCGACGTATTGGTGCAAGAGGTAATGGCCGCGATCACCACGTCACCGTGACCAAGATCGTCCTTGCGGCCCTCGACCGCGAAACGCGCATTGTGATCCGTCGGTTTCTTGTATTCGGCGGTCAGCGCGTCGTCGAACAGGCTGGCAACCGCCGGCAGCGCCACGCGGCCTTCAGGACGCTTCGGACCTGCGAGCGAAGGCACGACATCCTTCAGGTCGAGCAACAGCGTTTCGGTAAAGACCGGATCCTTGCTGA
>CALRLJ020000453.1:0-3123 GCA_943368635.1 Sediminibacterium ginsengisoli
CAGGATTTCGTCGCGGTGCTTCTCGTCGCGCGCATAAAACGTCTTCGCGCCGTGCGTGAGGCGATAGAGCGGCGGGACCGCGAGATAGAGATGACCCTCGTCGATCAGGCGCGGCATCTGCCGATAGAAGAACGTGATGAGCAGCGAAGCGATGTGCGCGCCGTCCACGTCGGCGTCGGTCATGATGATGATGCGGGAGTAACGCAAATCCTCCTCGCGATAGTTCGCGCCGGTTCCGGCGCCGATCGCCTGCATCAGGTCGGCAAGCTGCGCGTTGGCGGTGAGCTTGTCCTTGGTCGCCGATGCGACGTTCAGAATTTTTCCGCGCAGCGGAAGGATCGCCTGCGTTTTGCGGTCGCGCGCCTGCTTGGCGCTGCCGCCTGCGGAATCGCCTTCCACGATGAACAGTTCGGAGCCTTCGGTCGCACTGTTGGTGCAGTCGGCGAGCTTGCCCGGCAGCCGCAGCTTCTTCACTGCGGTCTTGCGTGAGGTTTCCTTTTCCGCACGACGGCGCAGCCGCTCGTCAGACCGCTCGACCACGAATTCCAGCAACTTATTGGCTTGCAGCGGATTGCCTGTCAGCCAGTGATCGAACGGATCCTTGATGGCCTGTTCGACGATCTTCTGTGCCTCGGCGGTGGCCAGACGGTCTTTGGTCTGTCCCTGAAATTCAGGTTCGCGCACGAACACCGACAGCATAGCGGCCGCGCCGACCATGACGTCCTCGGATGTGATGGACGAGGCTTTCTTGCCCTGACCGATACGCTCGGCATAGTCCTTCAACCCGCGCAGCAAAGCGCTGCGGAAGCCCGCTTCATGGGTGCCGCCGTCCGGCGTCGGAACCGTATTGGTGTAGGACGACAGGAAACCGTCGGCATCGGCGGTCCAGGCAACGGCCCATTCGCACGCACCGTGCGCACCGTTGCGGCCGGACTTCCCGGAGAAGATGTCCGGATGCACCAGCGTGTCGGCATGGATCGCCGCCGCGAGATAGTCCTTCAATCCACCGGGGAAATGAAAGGTATCTTCCGTAGGCACGTCATCGACGCCCTTGAGCAATTCCTTGTCGCAGCGCCAGCGGATTTCGACGCCGCCGAACAGATAGGCCTTCGAGCGCGCCATCTTGAACAGGCGTTGCGGCTTGAACACCGCCTTGCCGCCGAAAATCTCGGTGTCCGGCTTGAAGCTGATACTGGTGCCGCGGCGGTTGTTGATCTTGCCGAGTTCTTCGAGCTTGCCCTTCGGCTTGCCGCGCTCGAATGTCATTCGATAGAGTTGCTGGTTGCGCGCGACCTCGACAACGAGTTGCGAGGAGAGGGCGTTCACGACCGAGACGCCCACGCCGTGCAGGCCGCCCGAGGTCTCGTAGACCTTGGAGTCGAATTTGCCGCCGGCATGCAGCGTACACATGATGATTTCGAGAGCGGACTTCTTCGGAAATTTCGGATGCGGATCGACCGGAATGCCGCGGCCGTTATCGACGACCGTGAGGTAGCCGTCGGCCCCGAGATGCACCTCGATGAAAGTCGCGTGCCCGGCCAGCGCCTCGTCCATCGAGTTGTCGATGACTTCGGCGAAAAGGTGATGCAGTGCCTTCTCGTCGGTGCCGCCGATATACATGCCGGGACGGCGGCGGACAGGTTCCAGACCTTCGAGGACTTCGATGTCTCGCGCGGTGTAGCCCGCCTCGGCACCGGAGGGTTTGGCCGCGGATTTCGCAGCAGCGCGGGGCTTTCGCTCAGACGAGGCGAACAGATCGGTGTCTGCTTTTTCTTTCTTTTTCAAAGGCTTCTGCATGCTTCTTAAATCTTGATATATCGTGATCGGGGGGCGAATCGCTGACTGTTACTATGCCACGGTTGCGGCGGTAAATGTGACGCAGGCGGTTCCGGAACAAGGCACCCATTGCCGTGGTACTTGGATGAGGTCCGGCAGATTCGATAGAGCCGGGATTGGGACATCGTATGACGTTCGAGGAAATGACGCGTGGGCTGGCTGAATTTGTCCGCGACCATCAGATGTGGGCGATACCGGTCGTCTTTGGGTTGGCATTCGCGGAATCGCTGGCTTTTCTGTCGCTGATTATTCCTGCATGGGGGGCGCTGGTTTCCATCGGTGCGCTGATCGGGGTCAGCGGAATCAGTTTCTGGCCTGTCTGGCTCGCGGCCGGTTTCGGCGCCGCATGCGGCGACTGGTTGTCATACTGGATCGGCGTCAGATTCCATGATCGCATCGCCCACATGTGGCCGATGTCCAGTTTCCCCGACATGCTGCCCCGTGCCGAACGCTTCATGCAGAAGTGGGGCGTCCTCGGGATTTTCATCGGCCGGTTTTCCGGACCGCTGCGCGCGACAGTTCCACTGGTCGCGGGCGTTGTCGAAATGGAATACTGGCATTTCCAGTTTGCGAATTTCACATCGGCATTCGTGTGGTCCGGCGTGCTGATGGCTCCCGGAATCCTCGGCGTCAAATTGATGATGTGACAGCGCTGCCCTCAAACTCTTCGTGATCGGGAATAGCCGTCGTCAAACGGTGTTAAAGTAACGCTTGGTCATTGGCATCATTCTGCGAATGACTTGCAACAAACGGCAAACAACAGCCGCAACAATCTGGGTCATTTTGCTGGACCCGCACGTACCGGGAGAATTTCATGACTTTGACACGACGTCACGCGCTCGCGAGCGCCGTTGCGCTCACGGCTGCTCCTTTGTTGCCCGCAATCCCTGCCAGGGCTGCGGCTCCTGTTGCCGGCAAGCAGAACGCCAGCTTCTATCGCTACAAGGTTGGCGATGCCGAAGTCACCGTCATCTCCGATGGCGCCAGCACTTTCCCGCTCGGCGATACCTTCGTTCTCAACGCCAAGAAGGACGAGGTCAATGCTGCGCTGGAAAGCGCTTTCCGTCCACGTGATAAAATGACGATTCAGTTCGGTCCACTGGTCATCAATACGGGCGGCAAGCTTGTCGTCATCGATACAGGAAACGGTCCGGGCGCGTTCGCATCGAGCAAAGGTGTGGTGGGTCAGTTTGCGACGAACATGGCAGCAGCCGGGATCGACCCCAAGTCGATCGACATGGTGGTGATCTCGCATTTCCACGGCGATCACGTGAATGGTTTGCTGAC
>CALRLJ020000454.1:0-3088 GCA_943368635.1 Sediminibacterium ginsengisoli
AAGGTTTCCGTTCGTTTGTCAAGGACTCGAATCGAGTCCTTCGCCGCTTTATCGCGCGCATCAGTAAAGCCAGCATTGCAACAATACGGGAGCGTCTCATGCCCGCATCGGGGAATCGCGCGCCATCGTCATTGGCACCGGATATTTTACCGTTCTCTCCGCTAATTTGGTGGCGTACACGGCGGCCTAGCGCCCTTCTATGCAGAGGCATCGGCGGAATTCGCGAAGCTTTGCTCGGGACCGAAATTCCCGAAGAACCAGAGTGGTCTCGTGCAATCCTCGGCGATGCCGCCGTCGCAATACGGATTGCGGTCGGGCAAATGAAAGCGCGCAAGATCACATCTGCCGAGGTCGATCTCGCGCTATCGGCTGTTCTGGCCTGCGCACTTGAGGGCGAACCAGCATCAGCGATTGTGATTTCCTCTGCGCTACGACGCCGCTCGAAATGTGACCCCTCTTGCAAGACTCTCAGCTTGCTCTGGCTGGTTGCGAAATTCTGACCTCATCAAAATTCGTCGTCGCCGGGAGTCATAGCGGCGGTGATGGCGCAGGCCTGTTGGATGGTTTCGCACGATTAGTGACGTGGGTATGAGGTCGGGTGATGACGCATAGTGTGCAGGATTGGCGAATCGATCTGATCGTGGCTCATCCCCGCCTCTTTCACGCCCCAACCGACAGGCCGGAGGAGGCGCAGGGTTACCCCACCTGCGAGGCAGGCTGGCAGGATCTCCTGAAGACTGCCTGCGCCAGAATCGAAGCCGCACTCGTCGAAGGCGGCTCGTTCAGAGTGCTACAGATCAAGGAAAAATTCGGCACCCTCCGCTTCTATTGGCGCGGGACTATATCTGACGCCACGAGGGCAAGGGTCGAGGAGGCGATCGCTCTCTCTGAGGGCCGATCAGCTTGCACTTGCGAAATATGCGGCGGGCAAGGCCGGCTTTACAACCACGGTGGCGGACTCGCGATGGCGTGCGCCGAACATGCCAAGGGCGAACCGGTGCCGATAAAGCCGGGCCACGAAAATCTGCACATCGTCTGGAAGTTCGTCCCGGGCCAATTCCGGATCGTGTCCTGCCGCCGCTACATCCGCGACAGCGACTCCTTCGTTGACGTCGACCCCAAGTCTATCGGCATTGAGGGGTAGCTCGATGGCACGCTTCCGCTGCCGCACATGCTGCAAGGAAGGAACGTTTGTCTACGACGGGCGTCGGGACTGCCCGAACTGCGGATCCATCGACGTGCAGCTTGCGATCAGAATCGAGGAGTTACCGGATGATGACGCATTCGTCGAGGCGATGAAGCGTCTGGCTGCAGAAGACGGAAGCGAGGACTGACGTGTTGCTCTGGGTCTTGTCGGATCTACATCTAGAATCGACGCGCGGCTGGGACTTGCCGTCTGTAGAAGAGCGCCCGCGTTTCGACGTCATGATCGTAGCCGGTGACCTGATCCCCCGTATGGAGCGTGGCGTGAAGTGGCTGTTGGAACGCGTGACGGATCGCCCTGTCATCTACGTCGCAGGGAATCATGAAGCTTATGGCACGGATCTCGATCGCACGATCGAGAAAGCCCGCATCGCCGCAGCCGGAACGAATGTCCATGTTTTACAAGATGACAGCGTAACTATCGGCGGCACGATTTTTCTCGGTGCAATCGGCTGGACCGACTTCAACCTTTTCGGCGATCCGGACCGCGCAATGCGCGTCGCCGGTGAGTTGATGAACGATTACCGAAAAATTCGCATCACGAATCATTTGTACCGGTTACGCCCGGCGCACACGCTTGCGCGTCACAACGAGACACATGCATTCCTGCGGCGGGAACTGAGCCGGCCCAAAACCCTTCCACGCGTCGTCGTCACGCATATGGGCTTTCATGCTGAAGCTACCCGCCGCGGATTCGAACGTGATTTGATATCGGCTGCGTATACCAGCGACGATCCCATCGAGGGCGCAGATCTCTGGGTGTACGGGCATACGCACGAGAGCCGCGATTTTCGCGCCGGCGCTACCCGCGTTGTCAGCAACGCCAAAGGATACGGACCCTGGCGCGCGCACCAGACCTGGGAAAACCCGCACTTCGATCCAACCCTGATCATCGAGATCTAGATCCTCCTCAAACATCGCCAGGAGCCATTGTGACCCGCAAGAGCTTCGCGAAATTGCAACGCTCCCGAGCCGCGGCGACGAAACGCAACGCTGCGGGCGGCGATGCAGGCATCCCGATCCTCAAATTCCCGAGCATCGCGAGCATAATAGCGGCCGATTCTTCGCTACCTCAGCTGGTATCGGAGGTCTCTGACGATGTTGACAGCAACGACCCGCAGTCGGGAAGTAAACCCGCGACGAAGAAGCCGTCGATCTCGGCACGATGCGCGATCGTGGCGGCCGCGTTTCGCGACGCGACCAACGGCACCACACGGCGGCAGTTGAAAGGCAAGTCTCCGCTCGCGCTCATCGTCGTGGTGCCCGGGCCGAGTTGGATCGAGCCGGTCAGGACGCTCTTCCTGAGGCGGTTCGATGCACACTGGCAGACAGCGCTCGAAACGGAAACCAAGACGACGCCCAAACACAAAGCCGAACAGAACACCGAGGTCGCGGCCTACCTTACCCGTGGCCTGCCAGTGATCGGCGTTGCCGTGGACTACAATGCGCTTCCTTCGGCGCTGATAGCTGCCGCCGACCTGACCATCCGCATCGATACTCCACGCGGCGTCACTATCGGCCGTGCGATCCGAATGTTCACGGGACAACCAGCTCTGGCCGAGATCGACGACGAAATCGCATTCGGCCTCGAATTCCACGACCTTGTTGCGGCCTTCCGCGCCAACTCGTCGCCGACCGAGATTGTCGAACGCCTCCGGAAAGCCTCGCCGACAGTGCGCAGAGCCGGGACAACGGAACGCCTGCCGAAACTGGAAGACGCGATCGAGTATGGCACCGCGCGGATCTGGGGCATGGCGCTGGCGTGCGATATCGCCGACTACCGCGCCGGGCGTCTCGACTGGCAGGAGGCGGATCGGGGTGCCGTGCTATTTTCCGAGCCGGGGCTCGGCAAGTCGATGTTCGCGCGGATATTGGCGCAGGCCTG
>CALRLJ020000455.1:0-3078 GCA_943368635.1 Sediminibacterium ginsengisoli
ATTTTCTCGTGCTTGATCTGATACGATGTAGCTGTGAAGTTGGATCACATTGAGTGAAAATATTAATTTGAGCTCTGATCAAGCTCGGAACGGTCATCAGCCTCGAGCGACTAATCCGGTTTAGCCCTGGATCGCGTACCAAATCTAATTGTTCAAGATCGTTGTTGAATTTGTTGGATTTTCCGCCTCTTTACCAATGGCTCAGTATGTACTTTGTTGTCGCAAGCGACGATATCGGGTTACCCGAAACTGGGTCTGAGACCCCAAAGGCGGGTTTGACTGAAATCGGCATAGCTTATTGCGAGCGTTTCAAGACCCGATCGCTTAGCCTAAACTCGGCATGTACTCATCAAGTTGATAGGTAAGCGCTCCATAAAACTTGCGGCCAATTCATAAGCAAATAGAGCAAAGCTTATCAGTTGCAGCTATCGACGTTTTGCGATGAATAGACTTCGGCCGCTGTTCACGATGACCTGACGGATATTTTGGATCAGCGGGATAGAGACTACTGCATCGCTGCGCTCCGATCCAGATGCTGCAGTGTAGCCGCCGATGTTTGCGGTGCGGGCGGCCGTTAGCTCAGAGATGAGTGCGGTCGGATCGTGTTGAAGTGCTTACGCCATTGCTCGATGACGACAGTGGCCTCCTTCAGGCTGTAGAAGATTTCACCGTTCAGGCATTCGTCGCGCAGCTTGCCATTGAAGGACTCGCAGTAGCCGTTTTCCCATGGACTGCCAGGCGCAATGTAGAGCGTCTTTGCTCCGAGCTTTGCGAACCAGTTGCGCACGACCTTGGCCGTCATCTCCGCGCCGTTGTCCGACCGGATGTGTTCAGGGACACCTTTGGCAAGCATTACGTCGGCCATCGTCTCGATGACACCGAAGCTGTTGATCCGGCGAGCCACCCTGATTGCCAGGCATTCCCGGGTGAACTCGTCGATCAAAGTCATCAGCCGCAGCTTGCGCCCATCGTGGGTCTGCGCCTCGACGAAGTCGTAGCTCCAGACATGGTTGCGATGCTGCGGCCTCAAACGGATGCAGGATCCGTCGTTGAGCCACAACCGGCCACGCGGCCGCTGTTTGCCGGGTACTTTTAGCCCCTCAGGGCGCCAGATCCGCTGGATCCGATCACATCCGACGTGCCAGCCGGCATCGACCAGCAGCGACCTGATCCGACGATAACCGCTCTTGTTTAAGCAGCTGTTGCCTTTGTATTGACGCCCTTTCGGAGGGCAACAGTATTGAGTTTGGTATTCGCGGCCTTTTCCTCGTTCAAGTTTGTTGTGAGAAAGCGGACGATTTCTTCGTGTCCCAAAGCTTCTGCCCAAGCGATAAGAGTACCGTAGCGAGCGATTTCGTAGTGCTCAACTGCCTGGCAGTTTGCGACGATAGCGGCGTCTAGCACTGCCTTATCTTCAATTTCTCCGGCGGTTTCGTCGGCTTCCTTGATAATGCCGTCAATCGCGGGGCAGGTCGCTCCTTTCGGCTCTTGGCCAAGTTTGGCGAACACCTTTTTCAATCGCTCAATCTGGTTGTTGGTCTCTTCAAGGTGACTCTTTAGACCGGCCCTAAGGTCTCCATTGGTGGCCTTGTCGATCATCTTAGGGAGAGCCTTTGTGATCTGTTGCTCAGCGTAAAAGATGTCTTGCAGGCCGTGAAGCAGCAGATCGTCAAACGTTTTGATGTCTTTCGTAAAAATTCCCATGGAATGCTCCTTATGTTGTCCGCGACAAACGCGGGTGCAACCGGTTCGTTCCAATCGTCCTATAAGCGCATTCCCATTTCTTTTTGGGTAGATGAGCCAGGTGACGCACTTACTAATAGCGCTCTCACCAGACCGACCTGAGACTTCGTAAAACTGCGGCACTAGCGGAACTGTTGTTCTCTCCTGCAATTGATATGCACCTCGACTGGAGGTTTGCTGGGAGCTCATCATGGAAAAAACGATTGATCTAAGAACCTCTGTTACCGAATTGCCGACGTCGGGTGTGTCGTGGGCAGCGGTCTTGGCCGGAGCTCTGGCGGCTCTCGCTCTGACCTTAGTCCTACTCTGGTTTGGGACTGGGATGGGATTTAGTGTGGTATCGCCGTGGAGTGAATCCGGAGTTTCAGCCTCAACCTTTAAAATTGGAACCGGCCTTTATCTCGTCGTGGTCGCGATGATCTCTTCAGCGATTGGTGGGCATCTCGCGGGCCGCCTCCGAACGCCGTGGTACGGCATTCATACCAATGAGACTTACTTTCGGGACACGGCTCAGGGCTTTCTAGCCTGGGCCTTGGCGTCCGTTGTGGGCGCCTTGTTGCTGGGGTCCGCAGCCGCCACGATTATCGGCAGTACGGCTGGCGGTGTCTCGTTGGGGGCAACAACAGCCGCAGCGCAGTCGTCTGGTCCGATGAGCGGGTACGTCGATCAACTTCTTCGGGCCAGTCCGACCGCTACAACAGCGCCTGCGGGCGACGCAAATGAAGCCCGAGCAGAATTGACCCGGCTTTTTACGTCGAGTTTTGGCTCGCAGCGGGATCTGAAGCCTGCGGATCGCATTTATGTTGCTCAGGTGGTTTCCCGTCGGACCAGTCTTACTCAGGCCGACGCAGAACAACGCGTTAATGACGTCGTGACACAAGCCAAATCGGATTTGGACAAAGCTCGTAAGGCAGCGGCCCAACTCGCATTCTGGATGGCCGCTTCACTGTTGGTCGGGGCATTCTCTGCCAGCATCGCAGCCGCAGAAGCCGGTGGGTTTCGCGATCGCAACTGGGGCACCGTCCCCTTCTCAAAGGAGTAACGCTCATGCCGATCTTGCTGTGGCTACTTGGAATTCCTCTGCCACTAATCCTGCTGATCATCTTGCTTCATTGAGCTAAACAGCGGCCTCGCCAAGCAAAGGTGAGGCCGCGGGCTTAACGTTTTGCAGGATCCCAATGTGGACAGCCTAGCCGATAAAGATCGACGTGAGCGTTTGCTCGTTGGGAGCAGGCGATTTTGTGTCCCGCCTATCGACGATGAATACCATGCGGTCTACTACTGTGCCGCGCCAACAGCAGCTATCGATCAATCAACAGCGTCTTTGCCGGCGTT
>CALRLJ020000456.1:0-3073 GCA_943368635.1 Sediminibacterium ginsengisoli
TCCGCCGATGGTGGCCGTGGTGATCCGGCTCGGCACCATGATCGCAGGCGATACTGAGTTCGGCGTGCGGCTGGTCTCGATCCTGCTTGCGTTTCCGATGAGCTGGGCAATCTATCGTGCCGCGAGAATCTTTTTTGACGACGCGCGGATCGCTGCCACGGCAACGATCCTTCTCAATGCTACGCTGATGGCTTCGGTCGGCACCACCATTGTGACGCCGGACGCACCGGTGATGGTGGCTGCTGCCTTCGTCCTCTATACGCTCGCCAAAGTCTGGCAGACCGAACGGGGTGTATGGTGGATCGCCGTTGGTGCGGCGGTCGGTGCGGGGCTGCTGTCGAAATACACCGCGCTGTTTTTCGGAGCGCAAATTTTGCTGTGGCTCCTGCTGGTGAAGGATCAGCGCCACTGGCTGGCATCGCCGTGGCTCTATCTCGGCGGCATCGTCGCCTTCGCGATCTTTTCGCCGGTGATCCTGTGGAATGCCGATCACCAATGGGTGTCGTTCATCAAGCAACTCGGACGTGCGCGCATCGAGGGCATGACGCTCAAATATCTCGGTGAGATGATTCCGACGCAGTTTATCTTCGCGACCCCTTCGGTCTTCATCCTCGGTGTGTTCGGACTCTATGCGCTGGCGCGGGCGAGGGCGGCACATGCCGCAGGCGCTGTCCTCGTCAATATCAGCGTCTGGATGATCTTCCTTTATTTCGTCTGGCACGCGCTGCACGCCCGCGTCGAGGCCAACTGGCTGGGGCCGGTCTATCCGGCATTTGCGATTGCGGCCGCCTACGCCGCATGGGGCACGACCTGGAATCCGCGCGAACAGCGGACGATGGATTGGTCGCGCCGTCTCGCGCTGCCCATCGGCGTCGCGCTGTTCGTTGTGCTGATCGTGCAAACCAACACCGGGCTGTTCACCGGCTTCCGCCGCGACGCGACCGTGCGCAGCGTCGGCGTCGGCTGGCCGGCGCTGGCCGGTGAGATCGAGGCGATCCGTACAAAACAAAACGCGACTTGCGTGCTGGCTGCGGATTACGGGACCGC
Source organism: Sediminibacterium ginsengisoli (assembly GCA_943368635.1). GTDB lineage: Bacteria > Pseudomonadota > Alphaproteobacteria > Rhizobiales > Xanthobacteraceae > Afipia. Next base: position 1,048 of record CALRLJ020000456.1, read on the forward strand.
CTCATGGCTGATGTTCTATCTGCCGAAAACAACCTGCGTCGCGCAGAACCAGCAGCGCTATCGCTGGACTTTCGCGGACGAACCGGACGCAAGCCTGCTGAAAGGCAGGGCGCTGCTGATCGGCCCGCCCGGTGCCAGCCCTCCACAGCGGGCATCGTATGCGCGCATCGAGAGACTCGCTGAACTGACCCGCAAGCGCAGCGGTGTTGGGTTCGAGACCTACGCGGTCGATCTGCTGGATGGTGCGCAGGGCGAGGTGCTCGACCGCGCGCCTGCTCCAGAGCTTGCCACGCAGTAGCCACAATTGGCCGCGCGGAGCGGATTCCACATCGCATTGATGAGCCTGCCACACATCTGCCGGGACTTAATCCGCATTTAACTAAAAGCCGCCTTAATGCCGCTCCGCACCTTTGCCAAATGTCGCGTGGGGAACTCCAAGCTCCGCACGGCAACTGACGCTGGCCCGCTTTCGCATGCGCTGTTCGCGCATGAACCGACGAAGGCAACGGCGAGAACAAGGTGGGATTGTTCTGGATGCAAGGCGTATGAGTACCAGTTCTGTTGCGCGTACCGGCTACACGGCCCATCACGACGGACGTTCCCCGCGAACTTCCAGCCCTTTGAGTTTTGTCGGCGGCGCCGCGATCGCGTTCGTGACGCTGGCTTGCGGCTGGACGCTCTATAGCAACGTGTTCGGCAGCAATCCGTTCGGCGCGAGCTATGAACTGGCCTCGCACGACGCGGGCGTGGTGTTCGTGGCCGCAAGCCCCGGCCTCGGCCGGGAAGCGTTCGCCGACCGTTTCGCGGCGATGACCGCGACAGCCGCCACAGCCGATGAATTGCCCGCGCTCACGGTCGAGCAGAAGAATTACGCCGCGCTGATGGATGTGACCCATTCGCTAGGCGCGCCGCCGGTGGCGTTCAAGCCGACCGTTGTGGAAGCACCCGATACGCCGAAGCCCGCGCCGTCGCGGGCCGAAATCGCCCGCGCGCCGGATGTTGCCCTTCCGCCGCCGCCGCCCGTGCGTGTCGCCAACGTGCCGCTGCCGTCGGCGCGACCGTCCGATTTCAAGTTCGCGAAAAACAAGACCGCGCCGAACCATATCGGGATGGTGGAGCGGGCCAAGAACGCAGCGCTCGCGGCGATGGCCGCCAAGACGCCGAGCCTGTTCGACAAGCTGTTCGGCCGCTCGCAGGCGCCGGGTCCGGTGCTGGCTTACGCAGGCTCCGACGGCGGCGTGATGAGCGACGGCACATCGGCCACGCCCGGCGGTTCGAGCGACGACGACAGGCTGACCGCGATCTACGATATTTCCGCGCGCACCGTGTACATGCCGGACGGCTCCAAGCTCGAAGCGCATTCGGGCCTCGGCGACAAGCTCGACGATCCGCGTTACGTCAATGTGCGGATGCATGGCGCGACGCCGCCGCACATTTACGATCTCAAGCCGCGCGAGGCGCTGTTTCACGGCGTCGCGGCGCTGCGGCTGACGCCGGTGGGCGGCGAGGGCGCGATCTTCGGGCGCACCGGACTTCTCGCGCACACCTACATGCTGGGGCCGAACGGCGATTCCAACGGCTGCGTGTCGTTCAAGGACTACAACGCGTTCCTGAAGGCTTACCGCAACGGCGACGTGAAGCGCCTGGTCGTTGTCGCGAAGATGTAAGCGCACGGCGCTGTCTCCTGTATCTGGATAGCCGCGATCACCCCTGTTGTTATGACGGCGCGGGGGCGCCCGGTAGTCTTATCGTTCTGCCCGGCGCGCGTGGGGGTTTGCCCCATTCGCGCCCGCCCCATGAGGGCGCGCGGAACGCCGGATGCTCATGCGCATCCGCAGCCCCGTGTGCAAAAGTAAAAAAGCACACGAGCGTCGTCGCCACGGTCGCGCCGGAATCATCCGGCGTTCCGCACGCGGTGGTGCTCCGGCTTGCTTCGTGCTCTCCCCGGCAACGCCCTTGGGCTGACGCCGTCGTCTCCGCGGTACTTTTCCTCTCCGGTTGAAGAGGGAAAGAGCAGACCGGATTT
>CALRLJ020000457.1:0-3073 GCA_943368635.1 Sediminibacterium ginsengisoli
CGTGCAGACCGTTTTGCCGACGCCATCCTGTCGCTCGACAAGTTCGACCGTATCGACCGCGTGACCTCGCTTGCGCGACTCTGAGTCGCATCACAGGTATCCCTTACCCTCTCCCCCAAGGGGAGAGGGTAAGGGATCATCGCCCGTACAGACGCAAACCAAAGTTGCAAGCGAACCGTCTGGAATCGGTCGCATTCGCTGTCTATCATCTGGCAATGACGCCCGACTGCGCAGGAGCATACTGACGAATGGCAACACTCGGACTGGATCGCGCCTCCCTCGGCAATCTGCTCACCACGCTGACCACGCGCGGACGCAGCCTGCTCGGCCTGTCGAACAGCGCCCGCGCGATGTCGCAGGCCGAACTGATTGGACTTGGCGAGACCCTGCTGTCGCGGCGCGGCGAAGCCACCGGCGTAGCGCTCGCCCAAACATTGCTGGCCGGCTATTCGGCGGCGAGCGAAGCCGATCAACTCTCTTTTCTCAATGCGCTGGCCGATCTGTTCGGTCCTGACATGGCCGAACTGAATGCGGCGCTGGCCGTCGTGCGCGACAAGGGCACCTCGCCCGATGCCGTCAGCAAACTTCTGAAGGCCGCCGAACCCCGCCGGCAGGAATTGATCCGGCGGCTCAATCTGGCGCCGGGCGGCACCGCGTCGCTGGTGCGGATGCGCGAGGCCTTGCTGGCGCATATCAAGGAGCATCCCGCGCTCAAGCATGTCGACAGCGATTTCGTGCATCTGTTCGCGTCGTGGTTCAATAGAGGTTTTCTCGTGCTGCAACGGATCGACTGGACCACGCCTGCGAACATTCTGGAAAAGATCATCCGCTACGAGCAGGTGCATGCGATCTCCAACTGGGACGACCTGCGCAGCCGCCTCGCTCCCAGCGACCGCCGCTGCTACGGCTTCTTTCATCCGCAGCTGGTCGACGAGCCGCTGATCTTCGTCGAGGTGGCGCTCACCCGCGACAGCCCGGCGGGAATCGCGCCGTTGCTGGATCTCACCCGCGCGCCGATCCCGGCAACCGAAGCGACCACGGCGGTATTCTATTCGATCTCGAATACCCAGAAGGGCCTCGGCGGAATTTCCTTCGGCAACTTCCTGATCAAGCAGGTGGTCGAGGAGATCAAGCGCGAACTGCCGAACGTGCAGACCTTCGTGACACTCTCTCCGGTCCCCGGATTTGCCGCGTGGCTGAAACGCGAACGGGCGTCGGAGAATTCACCGCTGCTCAACGCATCTTCACGCACGACGCTCGACGCGCTGGATACGCCGGACTGGGCCGATGACGCGGAGACAGCCGAACGGGTCAAGGCCGAACTGCTGCCGCTCGCGGCTTATTACTTTCTCGAAGCCAAGGGCGCCCGTGGGCACCCCGTCGATCCTGTCGCGCGTTTTCATCTGGGCAACGGCGCGCAACTGGAGCGGCTGAACTTCCTCGGCGATCGCTCCGAGAAGGGAATGCAGCAGTCGCACGGGCTGATGGTCAATTATCTTTACGCCCTCGACAAGATCGAGACGAACCACGAGGCCTACGCCGAAAAGGGTCAGATTGCGGCGTCATCCTCCGTTCGCAAAATGCTGCCCGCCCGCGCACTCGCGGAGGCGGCGGCCAGCGCATAATACAACAACGGATCGTCATACGCGGGCTTCGACCCGCGTATCCATCAGGAAGAGTGCTTTTGAAAGATGGATTGCCGGGTCAAGCCCGGCAATGACATCCTTAAAATGGAGCGACCTCATGAGCTGGATGCCCTCGAACGATCCGATCCTCGGCGATCCGCAAACCTGCGACGCACTCGAACTCATCATCGTGCCGCGCACCCGCGATCTCGGCGACGGCTTCGCAGTCCGCCGCGCATTGCCGCACGGCAAGCGGCAGATGGTCGGCCCCTTTATCTTCTTCGATCATTTCGGACCGATGCAGTTTGTCGCCGGCAAGGGCATGGACGTGCGCCCGCATCCGCATATCGGGCTTGCCACCGTCACCTATCTGTTCGACGGCAGCATTATGCACCGCGACAGCGAGGGCAACATTCAGGAGATCCAGCCGGGTGCGATGAACCTGATGACCGCCGGGCGCGGCATCGCCCATTCGGAACGCACCCCGGACGTGCAGCGCGCCAACGGCCAGCAGATGCTCGGCCTGCAAAGCTGGATCGCATTGCCCGCAGGCAAGGAAGAGATTGCGCCGTCGTTTCAGCATTTCGCCGCAGCCACCCTGCCGGAAGTCCACGACACCGGCTTCAAGGCGCGGATCATCGCAGGCTCGTCGTTCGGCGCAAAATCACCGGTCGATATGGTGTCGGAGTGGTTCTACACCGAAGTCGCGCTCGATGAAGGCATGCGCGCGCCTTTGGATGCAGATCACGAGGAGCGCGCGATCTATGTCGTCGATGGCGAGATCGAGATCGCCGGTGAAAAATTCGAAGGCCCCCGGCTTTTGATCTTCCGCCCCGGCGACCGCATCACCGTGAAAGCCACGCGCCCGACGCGGATGATGTTCTTAGGCGGCACCGCGCTGGAAGGCCCGCGCCACGTCTGGTGGAATTTCGTCTCGTCGAGCAAGGAGCGCATCGAGGAAGCGAAAGCCGACTGGAAAGCCGGACGTTTCGCTCACGTGCCGAACGAGCACGAGTTCATCCCGCTGCCGGAATGACGCTGCAGATTTATCCTGTTGCAGCCCGCCAACCATCGCCAGAGATATTTCATGAACGAGAATATCGAGCGCCTGGTGGCGCAGATCAAACTGCTTGAGGGTGAACTCGAGGCGGAATTTGCCATCCGCCGCGCCAAGCTAAACTACAAGCTGCGGGGCAGCCGCGCGGTTTTCGAACAGGAAATCATGCGCGCGCATCGCGAACTCCGCGTTGGCCTTGCGACGTATGTCTTCAACGCCGGCCTGCTGACTATACTCACCGCGCCCTTCATCTATGCGATGATCATTCCGTTCGTGATCCTCGACATCACGATCACCATCTATCAGTGGGTCTGCTTTCCAGTTTACGGCATCGAAAAGGTGAAGCGCGGCGATTATTTTGTCTTCGACCGCTATCACCTCGCCTATCTAA
>CALRLJ020000458.1:0-3058 GCA_943368635.1 Sediminibacterium ginsengisoli
CTGCTGCAAGATAAACAGATCGTTTCATGAGCGCTCTCCTCAGGCCGCCGTGACGCGAACAGTTTCGATGCCGTTTCGCAGATACCCCGCAGGGTTCCACAGCGACTCCGTCGGCTGTGTCTGGCCGCCGTTGCTGGTGGCGCGAACCTTCAGCTCATGCGGGCCGGCGGAGAGTTTTACCGGCAGCGTCCACTCGCGGAACGAATATTTGCCGAGATCCTTGCCCAGCTTGGCGGGCGTCCATGTCTTGCCCCCGTCCGATGAGATGGCGACTTCCTTGATGCCTTTGCCACCGTCGAACGCAATGCCTTTCAGCGTTGTGGCCGCACCGGCTTTCACCCTCTGGCCATCGGCAAGATTGGTGATGAATGATCGTACCGTGAAGCGATTGATCGGGATGGTCGCCTTGGGCGCGGTTCCCGGTTCGACGCAGTTGCAGTCATTGTCCGGAATCCGGTAGGCGGTTTTCATCCAGAAATTGTCGTACACGCTGTCGATAATGGTGATCTCGTTGAGATGCTTGACCCAGTAGGTGCCGTAATAGCCCGGCACAATCAGCCGGAGCGGAAATCCATTGAGGACGGGAAGATCCTGTCCGTTCATGCCATAGGCCAGCATCACTTCGCCGTCGCGCGCATGATCGATGTCGAGCGCCTTGGCAAAATCGGGTGTCTTGTCGCTGACGGGGCCGTCCAGCCCGCCGAATACGACCTGTTTCGCACCGCTCTGTACGCCGGCCTTATCGAGAACCATTTTCAGCGGCACGCCTTTCCAGCGTGCGTTGCCCATTGCACCATTTCCGAGCTGACCGCCGGCCACGCGCGGGGTGAAGAAGCCACGGCTATTGCCGGAGCATTGATTCACCGCCACGAGTTCGACGGACGGCATTTTCTTGATGTCCGCGAGCGACAGCTTCACCGGTTTGTCGACCTTGCCCTTGATTTCAAGCGTGAATTTGTCCGGGTCGATCTCAAGCGGAATGTCTGCGAGATGGTAGCGCACAAAGAAAGCGTCATTCGGCGTGATCGCGCCTTCGTTGAATACAGAGAATGGCGTTTCAAGTTGAGGCGGCCGTTCTGTGAGGCCGATCATCGGTCGCTTTTGCGGATATTTGACCATCGGCCGCTCGCCGTTCTCGAACGGCAGGGTGATATTCTTGGCAAAAGCTTTGATCGGCTGAAGGGCAGTCGTTGCAAACAGGGTTCCAGCAGCGGCTGTGGAGCCCTTGATCAGACTTCGCCTGTCAATCATGGCGCTTCTCCTCGTTCGGACGGACAGTCCACTTCGGCGAACTGATGTCGCCTTCAAACCTCGTGACGGCATCCGGACAGGTGGCCGCAACCGAGGTCGATGAGAGTGTCGTCAGCCTGCGCGCGAACGGTATTCTCCGCAAGCCTCCTTTTGGAGGACAAAATTTTAGGTGCAAAGGAATAATCCGCGGACGTTGCTCCGCGAGATTCGCATTACAGATCGATCAGCGAGGATTGATCGGTGAAGCTAATCAGATGTCGGCGTCGCGGTCGGGGCCGACATAGGCGATGCGGACCATGTTGGTCGTGCCCGGCGTGCCGAGCGGTACGCCAGCCACGATGATCACGCGCTGACCGGACTTGGCAAAACCGTCGCGGAAGGCAATACGGGCTGCGCGGTCGATCATGTCTTCCTGATCGTGGGCGTCTTCGGCGATCACGCAATGCACGCCCCATACCAGCGACAGCTTGCGCCCGGTGCTGACGCTCGGCGTGATGGCGACGACCGGCGGCTTCGGCCGCTCGCGTGCAACCCGCAGTGCTGTCGAGCCGGAACTGGTCCAGCAGATGATGGCGGAAAGATCGAGCGTCTCGGCGATCTGCCGCGCCGCGTCCGCAATGGCGTCGCCTGCGGTGGCTTCCGGGTCGGGACGTTGTGCTGCGATCACACCACGATAGGTCGGGTCGCGCTCACATTCCTCGCCGATGCGATTCATGGTCAGCACCGCTTCGACCGGGAATTTTCCGGCTGCGGATTCCGCCGACAGCATGATGGCGTCGGCGCCCTCGAACACGGCGTTGGCGACGTCGGAGACTTCGGCGCGGGTCGGCACCGGCGATGTAATCATCGATTCCAGCATTTGCGTTGCGACCACGACCGGCTTGCCGGCGCGGCGCGCCAGCCGGGTCATCTGCTTCTGAAGCCCCGGCACGCGTTCAGCGGGCAGTTCGACGCCAAGATCGCCGCGTGCGACCATCAGCGCATCGGACGCCTCCATGATTTCAGCGAGACGGTCGATGGCCTGCGGCTTCTCGATCTTCGACATGATCGACGCGCGGCCGCGCACCAGCTTCTTGGCCTCGATCACATCGTCGGCGCGCTGTACGAATGACAGCGCAACCCAATCGACGCCGGTTTCAAGCGCGGCTTCGAGATCGAGGCGGTCCTTCGGCGTCATCGCGGACACCGGCAAATCGGTGTCGGGCAGGCTGACGCCCTTGCGGTCGGACATTTTTCCCCCCGTTACCACGCGCACCAGCGCATGTTCAGGGGAGGTCTCCTCAGCGATCAGGCGCAGCTTGCCGTCGTCGATCAGCAGCGCATGGCCTGGCCGCAAGGCTTTGAGAATTTCAGGATGAGGAAGGTGGACGCGGGTCTTGTCGCCCGGCGTCGGATCGGCATCGAGCGTGAACATCGCGCCGTTGTTGAGCTCGACAAAGCCGTTCTCGAAATTGCCCAGCCGCAGCTTCGGTCCCTGAAGATCGATCAGGATGCCGATCGGCCGCCCGTAGCTGCTCTCGACGTTGCGGATCGTCGCGACAAGCTCACGCATCTTGTCATGCGGCGTGTGGCTCAGATTGATGCGGAACACGTCAGCGCCCGCCTCGAACAGCTTGCGGATCGAAGCGCTGTCAGAAGAGGCCGGTCCGAGGGTGGCGAGAATTTTGATGCGTCGCAGACGTCTCATTTAGGAGTTCCAGGAGCTGCACCGGGAAGTGCGCCGGGTTGTGCAGCCCCCGGCGCATTCGGCATGCCGGGCAAGCCGGGTGAGCGCGGGTTCTGTTCGTTGGATTCGGTCAGTTGGACG
>CALRLJ020000459.1:0-3055 GCA_943368635.1 Sediminibacterium ginsengisoli
CCCGGTTATGAGCGGAATCGGAGCTTCCTATGATCAGCGGCCGACTTCCAGCCACCCTTCAACGGCTTGAATTTTCATGCTGCTTAACGTCCTGCCGGTAGGTGACCGTGCTCGACCCCCAATCCATCTCAGCGCTCGCAAAGCAATGCAGTTATTGGATTGGCATTTCTAGCGGCTCTCCCTTTAACGCCTCCAGCCGACTGACCTCGGCGACGTTGAAGCTCGCATATGATGAGGGTGCCGCGTCCAATAAGCGCCGATAACTTTTGTGCATGTCTCCATCGAGATAAACGCGTTTGAATGCACCAGTGCCGTCGCGCACGAGCTGAGCTACCTGTTGGGTGTCGTTGCGTTGCTTTTCCTCAACAAGTGCCGCTGTTTCTGGTTCATACACCAATTCCGGGCAGGGCCGAGAGGCGCGAAGCGGGCCCCGAGGCGCGCTCGCATTGAAAACGTAGTTCCCGCCGCACGCGTCAACTCTAGGCTCATGACGCACAACCTCGAAATGATCCGAACCTTCCTTCAGGTTCTTCCAAAACGCAAAATTTGGATCGGCACGGTATTTGGCCAGATTCTCAGCTGTCATGCGAAACGGTAATGCTTGAACCTGGATGGCCGTTTGGCCGCCGGCGAACGCCTCCCGCGCAAGCGCATATATTTCAGCCATCCCGTCATTCGTCATCGCGTAGCATCCGCTCGAAGTGCATTCACCATGCACCATCAAATGACGTCCAGATCGACCGTGCGCCCGATCGACCTCGTTCGGAAATCCCAGATCGAATGAGAGAAAGAGCTCCGAGCGAGGGTTCATTTGCTTAGGCGTAACGAGATAAAATCCTTCGGGGGCCTGACGATCTCCTTCCCGATTTTTCGGACCTAACTGGCCGGACCATCGACAAATGCCGTACGTCTTCAGCAAAGCGTAACGGCCGCTGCTCTCGCGTTTCCACACTTCAAGTTCATTTTCCTGTTTGAAGATGCGCACCAAGATCGGGTCTGACGAGGTCATTCCCTTGGCCTGCATGTCTGACAATAAGACTGTGGGTATCGACCGCAGATGCTTAGCAGCGTCAAACTGAGGCGTCGAACATCCCAGGAGAATGACTGAAACCAGAAGTGTGGCGATGATCTTCGACAATTCGAACTCCGAAGCGTTATAGAGTGCAAGCCGTGCTTACAAACATCAGCGTTCTTCTTGTGTGCTTGCCGTGTTGGCCCTGCCCGGTTGTGTGACGAAATGCAACATCAGCAGAGATGTTCCGCAGACGATCCCGACGTCGGCCATGTTGAAGGCCGGCCAGTGCCAATTCCCGAGATGAAAATCCAAAAAATCAGGTACGGCACCGCGCCGTAGGCGGTCCGTGGCATTCCCGAGCGCTCCACCGACGATCAAGCCGATGGCAACGCGCACGAATGGGACGTTAGCGCGACCCAGCCAGACCAAAAGGGCTGCGGACATCGCGATCGCGAATGCCACGAAAATCCACGCCGGAACACCAAGGCCTCTAAACAGCCCAAAGCTAACTCCGGTATTCCAGCCCAGCACTATGTTAAAAAACGGCGTAAGGCCGATCGCCGCTGGCGGATTCACGAGATGATTGAGTATCCACCATTTGCTGGCTTGGTCTATGATGTACCACGTTGCAGCCACCACCAGTGTTGCTCGCATTATCACACTCCACCTGCGCGCCTGCTCAGCCGATTTGACCCAGCATCGGAAACGTTTCGAAGAACCAGATCGCAACGTCAGTGAGATGACCGGTAATCATTGCAACCCCCATAGCGATCATCACGAATCCGGCAATCAGCTGCAAAATGCGACCGGCGCGTCCAAATTTTCCCAAGCGTCCGACAAATCTGCTGGAAAAAAGCGCCGCCAGAACGAACGGCAACCCAAGGCCGAGAGAGTAAATGGCAAGCAGCGCCACACCGCTCGCGCCGGAGGAAGACGAAGCCGCGACTGCAAGGATTGCGCCAAGGACCGGACCAATGCAGGGCGTCCATCCAAACGCAAATGCAGTACCGAGGAGATAGGCAGAGACCGGCCCTGTGCCCGGCCGTGCGATTTGCACGCGCGTGTCGCGCTCAATCCAAGCGGGACGCCAAAGGCCTGTCGTAAAGATACCAAACAGAATTACCAGTAGACCGCTAAGTATATTGATTTCGTATCGGTAAACTGCGAGCACCAAGCTCAAGGCGTTGGCGCCGGCACCAAGTGCCACAAAGATCGTCGTAAATCCGAGGACAAAGCATACACTCAAAAACAGTACGCGAAGCTGCTGCCGAGCCGGGACCGATTGATCGCCGTCCGCCGGTGGGAGGCTTTGACCTGCGACATATGAGATGTATGCCGGCACCAGGGGAAGGACACACGGCGATAGGAACGAGACCGCTCCGGCCGCGAACGCCGTGACAATGCCGACGACGGAAAGGTCAAGCGTCATCGGTGTATGCCCAAGAAATAACTCATCAACCCAAGAACTTTCATCCGCCAGCTTATTTCAGTGAGAGCACACCGTTCCGCCTCTGCAGGCAGAGGCAATCGGCCACGGCTATTCGTCGATCCATTTACGTCTGAGCTGACTGATCGCGGCTTAATAGTCGGAGCCCGTTCAGCACGACCAGCAGCGAGGCTCCAACATCGGCTGCGATAGCACCCCATAGGGACGCCCATCCGACGATCGTCAGACCCGTGAACAGCAACTTGACGGCAAGCGAAAAGCCGATGTTTTGCCGGACGATCGCCAAGGTGGCCTTGGAATGACGAATGAGCCAAGGCAGCCGCGATAAATCGTCCTGCATGAGGGCAATATCTGCAGTCTCAATGGCAGCGTCAGATCCGATTGCTCCCATAGCGATGCCAACGTTTGCGCGTGCCATCGCGGGAGCATCGTTTACGCCATCTCCAATCATCCCGACATGGCCGTACCGCGCAACCAATCCTTCAACAGACTCGACCTTCTGTTCGGGCAAGAGCTCCGCGTGCACCTCATCGACGCCAGTTTCCCGCGCAATCATTTCGGCAGTGGCCTTGTTATCGCCAGTCAGCATCACG
>CALRLJ020000460.1:0-3054 GCA_943368635.1 Sediminibacterium ginsengisoli
GAAAGCAAACGAATTGCTTGTCATTGAATCAAATCGTCAAGCGCTGACGGAGGATGAACCCTGCCGAATCGCCTGTGGATGACCGTTATCGTCCACGGCGACATAGGTGTAGTTGCCGTCGGTGACCAGAATCGATTCCGATTCGTTGCGACGCTGAACCCATGCCGCGACATGCACCGTGATCGAGGTTCGCCCGACACGAACCAGCGATCCATAGACCGACACCACATCGCCGACATAGACCGGCTTGCGAAACGTCATGGCCTCGATGGCGACGGTGACGTTGCGGGTTTGCGTGGTTTTGTAGGCGTAGATGCTGCCCGCGAGATCCATCTGGCTGAGTAACCAGCCGCCGAAGATGTCGCCGTTCTGATTGGTGTCCGCCGGCATTGCCAGCGTTCGGATCGACAGTTCGCCCTCTGGCGCTGTGGGCGCGGGCGCGGCGTGAACAGGCGTATCTGCCATCGATAAAATCCAATCAGGTCAATAAAACGCGGGTCACGCGAACGTATCCCACCCGGCATCGGGTTTAAAGCGCTCGCCGAATTTCGCTTCCAGCGCCTTCAGGGCGGCCGCAACATTCGCCGGCCCACGGGCACGGGCATAATTCAGCGGTCCGCCCCGGAACGGCGCATAGCCTGTGCCGAAGATCATCGCCCCATCCACCACGTCGCCATTCTCGACGATGCCTTCGCGCAGGCAGGCCACGCAGACGTTCGACATCGGCAGCACAAGCCGGTCGATCATCTCGTCGGTCGGCTGAATTTGCGAATGCATCTTCACCGCCTTGCCGTCCTTCCACTCGTAGAATCCCTTGCCGGTCTTGCGGCCAAGCTCGCCGTTCTTGACCTTGTCGCGCAGCCAGTCCGGCGCGGCGGGCAAGGCTTTTTCGCCGAATTTCGAGCGCAGCATGTCGCCGACCGCGAGGCAAATATCCAACCCGACCTGATCGGCGAGTTCGATCGGCCCCATCGGCATGCCGAACTTCTCGGCGGCGGCGTCGATGACGGCCTTGTCGACCTTCTCGTCGAGCATCACCATGGCTTCCAGCATGTACGGCGTCAGCGCGCGGTTGACGAGGAAGCCCGGCGAACTCTTCACCGGCAGCGGCAGCCGGTCGATGGCGCCGACGAACTTCACAGCGGTCGCCAGCGCCTGCGGATCGACGGCATCGTGGCTGACCACTTCGACCAGTTGCAGCCGGGATACCGGGTTGAAGAAATGCAGGCCCAGCAGTCGCTCGGGGTTCTTCAGCGTGGTGCGCAGATCCTGCAACGGAATGCTGGAGGTGTTGGTGGCAAGGATCGCACCCGGCTTCATGATCGGCTCTAATCCAGCATAGACCTTCTGCTTGAGTTCGAGCTTTTCCGGCACCGCCTCGATAATAAGGTCCGCGTTACGCACGCCCTCACCGTTCATGTCCGGGATCAGCCGATCGAGTGCATCGCGAAGGTCGGTTTTTTTGCGAATGATCTTGCCGAACAATTCCGCTGCACGCTTGATCGCGCCGGCAATCGGCTCCGCCTTCATGTCGGCCAGCGTCACCCGCAGGCCTTGATTGGCACACCATGCGGCAATGTCGCCACCCATGGCGCCAGCGCCAATGACATGGACGTGCTTTACGGTGTTTCTGCCGTCGGCGAGTTTCTTCATCTGCTCGCGCAGGAAGAACACCCGGATCAAATTTTGCGCGGTCGGCGTCACCATCAGATTGGCGAACGAGGCTTTCTCTGCGGACAGCATGGCCTTGCGGTCGCCGCCGTGCTTCTCCCAAAGATCCACCAGCGCGTAAGGCGCGGGATAATGCTCCTTCGGCGCAGTCTTCGCCGCCTCGCCGCGCATGCGATTTGCGAGCAGCCCGCGCACCGGGCCGAGGTTCATAACTTTTGCAAGCAGGCCCTGCTTGTGCGGCTTCAGCCGCCCGAAGATCGCATCCTTGACCGCGCCGCGCACGTGACGCTCCTGCGTCACGGCATCGACCAGGCCCAGCGCCTTCGCCTTGCGCGCGTCGATGGTCTTGCCGGTCAGCATCATCGTCATCGCCTCGAGCGGACTGACGAGATGCGTGAAGCGCGCTGTACCGCCGAGACCGGGATGCAGGCCGAGCATCACTTCGGGAAAGCCGAAGCGTGCATTCTCGATGGCAATACGCGTGTTGCAGGCCAGCGCCACTTCAAGTCCGCCACCGAGGCAGAATCCGTGGATAACGGCGACGGTCGGAACCTTCAGCGCTTCCAGCCGATCCACCACCGCATGGGCGCGCGTCATCTGGGCTTCGACATCGCGCGGATCGGTGACGCCGCGAAACTCGTTGACGTCTGCGCCGGCAATAAAGCCTGACGGCTTCGCCGAGCGAATGACCACACCCGCCGGGCGCTCGCTTTCCAGCGCGGCGATCACGGTCTCGAATTCTTCGAGAACGCTCGCGGACAAAGTATTGGCGCTGGTGCCTTCGCGATCGAACAGCAGCCAGGCGATGCCGTCGCTATCGCGCGTCAGCTTGAAATTTTTGTACGCCCCCGCGACCGGGTCCGGCCCGAGTTCGAGCACACGATCTTTGAGAACATCCATGATGCGTGAGTCCATGTCCGTTCCCTTACACTGTCTCGATCAACATCGCGCCGCCGAGGCCGCCGCCGATGCATTCGGTGGCGATGCCGCGCTTGGTGCCGAGCCGTTTCATGGCATTCACAAGATGCAGCACAATGCGGTTGCCGCTGGTGCCGACCGGATGGCCGAGGCTGATCGCCCCGCCATCGACATTGAGTTTCGCCTGATCGATCTGACCGGCTGCGCCATCGAGTCCCAGCACCTCGCGGCAGAACTTGTCGTCGTTCCACGCTGCCAGACAGCCCAGCACTTGCGACGCGAACGCCTCGTTGATTTCCCAGGTCTGGATGTCCTGCAATTTAAGCTTGTTGCGCTTCAGCAGCTCAGTCGATGACAGCACCGGCCCGAACCCCATGATGGCGGGATCAAGCCCCGCCCACTGGCTGTCGATGATGATCGCCTTCGGCTTGAGACCGTATTTATTAACGGCGTCTTCCGACGCCA
>CALRLJ020000461.1:0-3053 GCA_943368635.1 Sediminibacterium ginsengisoli
AGCGCGCCGATGGCCGCACCTCCGATCGAGCCGATGCCGCCGAGCACGACGACAACGAACGACAGGATCAGCATGCCGTCGCCCATGCCCGGATAGACCGTGGACACCGGCGCGACGACGATGCCGCCGAGTGCGGCGAGCGCGATGCCCACCGCGAAGACGTAACGGTTCACGGTATCGAAATTGATGCCGAGCGTGCGGGTCATTTCGCGGTTCTCGGCACCGGCGCGCACGATCATGCCGATTTTCGTCCGCGTGATGACAAGGAAGATGATCGCCGCTGCGATCAGGCAGAACACACAGATCGCAAGACGATAAACCGGATAGGACAGGTTGTCGGTGAGCTGGATCGCGCCGCGCAGCCCTTCCGGCGGCAGCACTGAATGGACATCTTTTCCGAACAGCAACTGACGCACTTCATCGATGACCAGAATCAGGCCGAACGACAGCAGCACCTGCGCCAGATGATCGCGGCCATAGAGTCTGCGGATAAAAACGGTTTCCAGCAGCATGCCGATAACAAAGGCAATGGCGACGCCTGCGACGACCGCGATCCAGAAGCTGCCGGTATAGGCGGCGATCCAGTAGGCCAAATAAGCGCCGAGCATATAGAACGCGCCATGCGCCAGATTGATCACCCCGAGAATGCCGAACACCAGCGTCAACCCGCTGGCGACGAGAAACAGCACCATCCCATACTGAATGGCATTCAGAAACTGAATGCCGAGGGTTACGAGGTCCATAACGATAATCCGGGCAAAGCAATCATTGGCGCGTGAGGCCTTCAACAATAAGGGTTGTCATTGCCGGGCTTGACCCGGCAATCCATCCCTCATGAACTTTTTCGTTAGATGGATGGCCGGGTCAAGCCCGGCCATGACACATCGTGTGCAGATCGAACTGCGGCGACCGCATCGTCAACTTCGTCACGCCATCTTGCAGCCGCGTGCCGGATCGTCGACGTTGGCCTGCGCGATCGACACCATCTCGTTGCGGCCGTTGCGGACCTCGCGAAGATAGATGTTCTGGATCGGATTGTGCGCCTTGTTGAACGACAGCGGGCCGCGCGGGGAATCGATCTTCGCCGCCCCCATGGCCGCGATCATCTTGTCTTGCGCCTTGGCATCGCCACCCGCCGCCGTCAGGCCGATGTCGTAAAGTGCGGCCGCGTCAAAGCCCTGCACGGCATAAATGTCGCCGTCCATATTGGTTTTGGCCTTGAACGCTTTCAGGAACGCGACGTTGGCCGGGTTGTCGAGGTTATCTGCGTAATGCAGCGTGGTCTTGATGCCGTTGGCGGCCTCGCCCTGCGCCTGAATGGTGCCGTCGGTGAGGAAGCCCGCGCCATAAAGCGGGATGGTCTTGTTGAGGCCTGCGGCTGCATAATCCTTGACGAATTTCACCGCTCCACCACCGGCGAAGAACGAGAACACCGCGTCGGGCTTCAGCGTTGCAATCCGGGTGAGCAGCGCCTGGAATTCCACCTCGGGGAACGGCAGCGTCAGATCCTCGACGATCTTGCCGCCAGACTTTGTGAAGTTCTCGGTGAACCCGCTGATCATTTCGGCACCTGCGGTGTAGCGCCAGGTGATAGTGACGACATTCTTGATGCCGGCATCGAACATCACCTTGCCGGCGGGGAACGTCGCCTGCCAGTTCGAGAACGATGTGCGGAACACGTTCGGCGAGCACAGCGCGCCGGTGGCGTCGTTGGCGCCCGCATTGGGAATGATCATCATGGTCTTGGTGTCGCGCGCCACCTTGACCATCGCCATCGCTACACCGGAATGCACAGTGCCGATCACAATGTCGGCCTTCTCGCGGCCGACCAGCCGGTTCATGTTGTCGGTGGCGGCTTCAGGCTTGGATTCATCGTCCACCTGCACGAACTCGATGGCACGGCCGCCGAGCTTGCCGCCCTTCTGCTCGACATACAGTTTGAAACCATTGTCGATGAACTGGCCGAGCTTGGCGTAGGTGCCGGTGTAAGGCAGCATCATGCCGACCTTGAGCGGCGCGTTCTGCGCAATCGCGGGGCTGAACAGGCGCGGCGTCACAGCCAGCGTCGCGGCTCCCGCCGCACCGGACAACAGCGTCCTGCGGCTCACCTTGATAATCTTGGACATAACGTCTCCCTCCGGTTTTTATGTTTGAATTGTCACGCAGCAATCAGCCCGGACATCCGATCCAGTCGCCGCATCCATCGTCGTCGAGCCTTTTGAGATCCGCAACCCGCCGCGACAGCACCGCGCGCTGGTTGATGTAGCCCTTGTCGGTGATTTCGCCGCCGTCCACCGACGGCAGATCCGCCAGCAGCAGCGCGCGGGTGGCAAAGCTCGACGAGCCGCCGCCGTTGGCCCTCAGGCGCGCAAGCCCCTGCGCCATCGCCTCGCGCACGGCTGGCGCACGCAGCACATCCGCTGCATCGGCATCGGGCAGTTTCGCCAGCGCGCGGCAGACCGGGATATTAGGAAACACCAGGAACCGCACTTCGTTGGCGTCATGCCCTGTCACCACAATGTCCTGCACCAATGGTGCAAGTGCTGCGATGCCGGCGATGCGCAGCGCACCGACGCTGACCCAGGTGCCGGACGTGAGTTTGAAATCCTCGGCAACGCGGCCGTCGAAAAACAACCCGAGTTCGGGGCGTGCGTTGTCCGCGAGGATCATCGCGTCGCCCATCATGTAAAAGCCATCGCGGTCGAACGCCTTTGCGGTCTGTTCCGGCGCTTTCCAGTACCCCGGCGTGACGTTCGGACCGCGCACCCGCGCCTCGAGCTTGTCCCCGGTGGGCACCAGCTTGATGTCCGTTCCAGGAATCGGCACGCCGATATTGCCGGAGCGCTGCGCCTGAAAATGGCAATCGGTGGCCAGCGGCGCGGTTTCGGTCGCTCCCCATGCCGACACCATCGGCACCGCATGACCTACCGTGGCGATCGAAAGCGCCTCCAGCGCATCCCAGAGATTCTGCGGCAGCGCTGCTGCGGCATAAAACATCAGCTTCACTTCGGAGAAGAAGCGCCGGCGCAGGTCGTCGTCTTCGCGCAGCGCTG
>CALRLJ020000462.1:0-3041 GCA_943368635.1 Sediminibacterium ginsengisoli
CCGAGGCGGCCGGTGACCGAAGCCAACCAGTCGGAACGGTCACGCAGAACGAGGGTGCCGTCGGTGAAGTTGCGGTCGCTGTTCGACAGGCCGGAAACCTGGCCTTCGATACCGACCAGCCAGTTCGGAGCGAACTGGTAGTCAGCGCCGATCTGACCGCCGCCGAGGAAGGCTGCGTCGCGGCTGCTGCCGGTGAGGGCCGGGTTGGTGGTGGTGAAGCCATCATCGCCACCGAAGGCAGCGCCGATGTGCGCACCGACGTAGATGCCGGTCCAGTTGTAGATCGGCGCGGCGTAAACCGGTGCCTTGGTGTAGGTGCGGGCCGGCAGGTCAGCGGCAACCGCCGAAGCAGTACCGAGGGCAACGAGTGCCACGGTGCCGAGCAAGAACTTCTTCATCTCATCTTCTCCAGTTTTAAGTCCGCCTCGATTTTTCGAAGCAGTTTTCCAAGGCGCGAACGCAATGGGATTCTCGATTTCGTGGATCGGAATATACCGGCTTCCACCAGAAAAGCCGTCTCCGAAATGCAACAGTCGGAAGGGAAGTGATGCCCGCTAAGGTCAGGAATTGTTTGAAATATTCGGCATCGATCCTCCACGATTTGATCACGTTTTCGTCACATTTAGTGAAGGCTGGTTCGAAATGTTTTACCCCTCAAAGGGTTCCCTTTGAGGTTCCACTTGCTTGAGAACAAAAACAGTACATATTATGTCTGGAAGGACGGTCGGCTTGCGTGTGGATAACCGGTGAGCCGGACTCATCGCGCGGGCGGGAGAGTATAGGGTCGTTTTTGGAGCGGGCGTTTCCCATGATTGGGATGGCAGTCCCGCGAGCATAAATCCTGACAGATTCGGGCGCACTGTAGACGTGCGTAAAAGTGGAGAGCGGCAATGGCGGGAAGCGTCAATAAAGTCATTCTGGTTGGAAATCTCGGCGCCGACCCGGAAATCAAGCGTACGCAGGACGGTCGTCCGATCGCCAATCTCAGTGTTGCGACGTCGGATACATGGCGCGACAAGAATACCGGCGAGCGAAAAGAAAAGACGGAATGGCATCGCGTCGTGATTTTCAGCGAAGGTCTTTGCAAGATCGCCGAGCAGTACCTGAAGAAGGGTGCCAAGGTTTATCTTGAAGGCCAGTTGCAGACCCGTAAATGGCAGGACAAGGACGGCAAGGATCGATACTCGACCGAAGTCGTTCTTCAGAATTTCAACTCGACGCTGACGATGCTCGACGGCAAAAGCAGTGGCGGTTCGTTCGGAGCCGATGAAGGTGGCGGCGATTTCGGGTCGTCAGGCCCGTCGCGCTCGGCGCCTCCGCGGCGTGTCGCTGCTGGCGGTGGCCGCAATGACGATATGAACGACGATATTCCGTTCTAAGCTATTCCTTGGGTGAGCTTGTGTGAACGCAGAGCCGGCGGAATTACTCCGGCTCTGCGTGCCGCCGTTTATGTTGTCTGACGCATCTTTTTTGAGTTTTGATTTTTAAGCCGACTTCATCGTTGGAAACGACCGATGAGCCTAGCGCCGCTGCTCAATGCGCCATTGGTCATTCAATTGCACGCCTTTGCCGCGATGAGCGCGCTGGTGCTGGGTATCGTTCAGTTCGCATCTCCAAAGGGCACGCTGCCTCATCGCACTCTCGGCTGGGTGTGGGTCGCGCTGATGGTGACGGTCGCGGCCAGTTCGTTCTGGATACATGGCCGCCAGATAAAGCTGGGTGAGCCGTGGAGCCCGATTCATCTGCTGTCGATCTTCAGCCTCATCATGCTCCCGCTCGGAATCTGGTTTGCAAAGAGGCATCGGGTGAACGGCCATCGGATTACAATGATCTCGCTGTTTATCGGAGGATTGGTAATCGCCGGGCTTTTTACATTCGTGCCTGGCCGTATCATGAACGCGGTCGCATTCGGTCAATAGGGCTCCAAAAAAGCTATTTTCCGGCCGTGGAAATCGCGCGGTCGAGCCGGTTTTTTGTCTCCGGTAACTAATTGTAATAGCTGGTATTTTTGCCGTGTTTTTAAGCGGTAATGCGATTGGCTTTGCCCGGTGAATTCGCCTATATAACAACAGCATTTCGCACTCAGGATTCGCACGTTGACCGACCCGCAAGATCCGCCGTCCGGCCCGCCCGACGCGGCTGATATCCGTCCCGTCTCGATCACGGATGAGATGAAGCGCTCGTACCTAGATTACGCGATGAGCGTGATTGTGGCGCGTGCGTTGCCGGATGCGCGTGACGGTCTCAAACCGGTTCACCGCCGCATTCTCTATGCGATGTACGAGAACGGTTTCGAATGGAACAAGCCATATCGCAAGTCGGCGCGTACCGTCGGCGACGTGATCGGTAAATACCATCCGCACGGCGACCAGTCGGTCTACGATGCTATGGTTCGCATGGCGCAGGACTTTTCCATGCGCGTGCCGCTGATCGACGGGCAGGGCAACTTCGGTTCGGTCGACGGCGATATGGCTGCCGCGATGCGTTATACGGAGTCGCGTCTTGAGAAGGTCGCGCACTCGCTACTTGATGACATCGACAAGGACACTGTCGATTATCAGCCGAACTATGACAGCTCCGAGCGTGAGCCAAAGGTTCTGCCGGCGAAGTTTCCGAACCTGCTGGTCAACGGCGCGGGCGGCATTGCCGTCGGTATGGCGACTAACATCCCGCCGCACAATCTTGGCGAAGTCATCGATGCCTGTATTGCGCTGATCAACGATCCGGCGCTCGGCATCGACGATCTCATCAATATCGTGCCCGGACCGGATTTCCCCACCGGCGGCATCATTCTTGGCCGTCAGGGCATTCGTGCCGCTTACCATCTCGGCCGCGGCTCCGTTGTGATGCGCGGTAAGGTGAACATCGAAACCATTCGCAAGGATCGCGAAGCAATTGTTGTCTCCGAAATTCCGTATCAGGTGAACAAGGCCAGCATGGTCGAGCGCATCGCTGAACTGGTGCGTGAAAAGAAGATCGAGGGAATCTCGGACCTGCGCGACGAATCCGACCGCGACGGTTACCGCGTGGTTGTTGAACTG
>CALRLJ020000463.1:0-3041 GCA_943368635.1 Sediminibacterium ginsengisoli
CGGCGGCGTGCAGGGCCGGGTGGTCGGACAGCCGCAGATCGTCACGGAACCAGACGATCGCGGGGGACACCGAAGAAGCTGCCATTAAGTCCGTAATCCTGATTTCGAACGGCTGTGGTCGCCCAGCGAACCGTTAATGAGGTGGTAAACATAAACTGTCAAAGTTGATCGATTGTGATCGGAAACGCATTTTTGGGGACTACGCGATGGCGCTCGGTTTGGGGAAGAATTCCTTTGGCTTTTTGAAATTCAAGCTCGGAACCAAGGCCACGATCTGCGCGGCGGTGCTGATCGCGGCCACCACATCGATGGTCGTCGGGGCGGCTTACTGGTCGTTAAGCACGGAATTCGAGGCGCGGGGCAAATCCGACGTCGAGACCAACCTGCGGACATTGGCGCTGGCATTCGCTGAAACCAATGGGGACGCCAAGGTCACCATCAAAGACGGTATCCTCAGCCGGGCTGAAGCTCCGGCGATGCCGGCATTCACCGACCATAAAACGGTGGACCGCGCGACCGCCTATGTTGGTGGAACCGCAACCATCTTTGTCTACGACGATGCGACCAAGCAATTCGTCCGCCGGACCACCAACCTCAAAAAGGAAAACGGCGACCGCGCCGTGGGTACGCAGTTGGCACCGGATCATCCAGGACAGCCCATCATCCGAAGCGGTCAGGCCTACAAGGGCCCAGCCATGTTGTTCGGCCGGAGCTTCATGACCGCGTACCAGCCGGTGTTCGATTCTGCCGGGAAGATCATCGGGATTCTGTATGTCGGAATCCCGACCGCACCGCTTGACGCCATGCTGCTGCATGCCATGACGATGATGACGCTTGCTGCGGTGATTGGAGCGCTTCTGGTTCTCGGTCTGACGATGCTGATCGTGCGCAGTGTGACGAAGCCGCTCAAGTCCGTCACGGATACATTGACATCGCTCGCGGAAGGCAAGCCCGACGTGACGATCAACCATGTCGACCGTCACGATGAAATCGGTTCGATTGCCCGGACTATCGGCGTGTTCAAGACGAACTCGCTGGAGCGGCGTCGGCTCGAAGCGGAGCGGAAGACCGCCGAAGCGGAATCTGCCCAGCGGCGAAAAGCGGAATTGCGGAGCTTCGTGGATGAGTTTCAATCCAACGTCGGTGGAATCATCGACAAGGTTCTTCATTCGTCTGGCGAGTTCGAGAATGCCGCACGGAATTTGACCGGAACGGCCCGCAATACGGCGCATCTTTCAAAAGCGTCGGCAGAGGCGTCCACGCAGGCATCCGAGCACGTTCGCAATGCGGCCGCAGCGTCGGAAGAACTTACCAGCTCCATCGCGGAGATCAGCCGCCGTGTTCAGGAATCAAACGGGATCGCCGCCAGCGCTGTGAGACAGGCCGCCGCGACCGATGAACGGATGGCTGAACTGTCACGCGCCGGCGATCGTATCGGCGACGTTGTGAAACTCATCACGTCGATTGCCGAGCAGACCAACCTCCTTGCGCTCA
This sequence comes from Sediminibacterium ginsengisoli, assembly GCA_943368635.1. GTDB lineage: Bacteria > Pseudomonadota > Alphaproteobacteria > Rhizobiales > Xanthobacteraceae > Afipia. Next base: position 1,495 of record CALRLJ020000463.1, read on the forward strand.
ATGCAACCATCGAAGCGGCGCGGGCAGGCGAGGCCGGACGAGGCTTCGCCGTGGTGGCGCAGGAAGTCAAAACGTTGGCGGGCCAGACCGCGAAGGCCACCGATGAGATCAGCAGCCATATCGTCAACATGCAGTCCGCAACGCAGGAATCGGTGACCGCGATCAAGGCCATCGGGCAAACCATCGAGCGGATCAACGACATCGCCACGTCGATTGCTGCTGCGGTGGACCAGCAGGGCGCCGCGACGCAGGAGATCGCCAAAAGCGTTCAGGCGGCCGCGAGCGTGACAACCGAGGTCGCCGCCAATGTAGGGGAGGTCGCCGATGGGGCGAACCGGACCGGCGAAACGTCCGATGAGATCTTCAAATCGGCGCAGGCCCTGAGTGGCGAAAGCCTGCATCTCCAGGCGGAGGTGGTGCGCTTCCTCGATGGCGTCAGGGCGGCCTGACGGTTTCTTCGCTGGGAGTGCAACCGGATCGGTGGTCGTGCGTAGTTACTGTCGCAAGTCTTTGCCGTTCGGGAGGATAGTTTGAAGCGGAATGTCATTCTTTATCTGGCGACGTTGCTGGTCATCGTCCCTATCGATTTCCTCTTTCTGGGACTCGTCGCCAAAGGTTTTTTCACGTCGCAAGTCGGCGATATGCTGGGAACCGTCCGACTTGCCCCGGCAATCCTGTTCTATCTGCTGTATGTCGTCGGAATTCTGATCTTCGTCAGTGCCGGAGCACAAGCGAACTGGCAGTCCACGCTGGTCTACGGCGCGCTGTTCGGATTTTTCTGTTACGCGACGTTCGAGCTGACCTCGTTGTCGCTGTTGAAGCACTGGACCTGGCCCGTGGTGCTGGTGGATGTTGCGTGGGGCACGTTCGTGACGGCGGTGTCGTCCACGCTGGGGCTCCTGATCGCAACCTGGCTTTCGCCGCGAATTTGAGAACGAAGAAAAAAGGGGACGCGATGCGTCCCTTTTTGTCGTGTTTGCGTAGCGATTACTTCGGCTGCGGAACGATCCGGATATAGGGCTTTGGCGATTTCCAGCCACCGGGATAGATCGTCTTGGCTTCGTCGTCGGTGACCGAGCCGGAAATGATGACGTCTTCGCCCTGTTTCCAATCGGCCGGGGTGGCGACGCGATGCTTGGCCGTTAATTGCAACGAGTCGATCACGCGAAGGATCTCGTCGAAGTTGCGCCCGGTGGTCATCGGATAGACCAGCACCAGCTGGACCTTCTTGTCAGGGCCGATGACGAACACGGTGCGCACCGTGGCATTGTCGGCAGCCGTGCGGTTGTTGGCGTCGCCGGAGGTGCTGGCTGGCAGCATGTTGTAGAGCTTGGCGACCGCCAGATCGGTGTCGCCGATCATGGGATAGTTCGGCGCAACCCCCTGCGTTTCCTTGATGTCGTCGCTCCATTTGGCGTGTCTGTCGACTGGATCGACGCTCAGGCCCATCAGTTTGACACCGCGCTTATCGAATTCCGGCTTCAGCCTCGCCAGCGTCCCCAGTTCGGTGGTGCAGACCGGGGTGAAGTCCTTGGGGTGTGAAAACA
>CALRLJ020000464.1:0-3032 GCA_943368635.1 Sediminibacterium ginsengisoli
CCACACCACACTCGTTGCTTCGTCCTGCGCGACGATGTTGCCGCCGGCAGCGACGATCGCCTTGCCGCCCTGCGCGCCGTCGGACCCCATGCCGGTCAGCACCACAGCGAGGATGCCGGCCTGCCAGACCTCGGCGGCGGATGCGAACAGCGGATCGACCGCCGGCTTGCAGAAGTTGATCTGCGGCCCGTCATCGAGCGCGATCACCGGACCAGCGCCGGAACGCGCAACGCGCATGTGGCGGCCACCCGGCGCAAGATAGATTCGACCGGCCTTGATCGGCTCGCCGTCAATCGCCTCGTGAGCGGGACGTCCGCTCGCGCGCGCCAGATGCTCGGCGAGAATGGTCGTGAATGTCGGCGGCATGTGCTGCGTGATGAGGACGGGATACTGGTCGATCACAGGTCCAATGCCCGCCATCAGATTCATCAGCGCCTGCGGACCGCCAGTGGACGAACCAACCAGCAGCACGCGCGGAGCGGTCGCGGTAAACGGCCGCAGCATCAGTTTCGGCTGGGCCACCGCGGGCATCGTGCCGAGAGATGTCCGTGGCAGCGGCGCGCGGACCGGCTGCGCGGCGGGCGACAGCGACGGACTGGCAACCACGGCAGGACGGCGCAACCGCGCACCGAGGTGACGGATTTTCTCGATCAGATCGCGCTTGAAGATGTCGGCGGCGGAAGCCTCACGGGTGCTTTCCGGCTTCGGGATGTAGTCGGCGGCGCCGAGCGACAAGGCCTTGAAGCTGATTTCCGCGTTCCGGCGGGTCAGCGTCGAAGCCATGATGATGATGAGGTTTGGCTTCTTCTCGAGCAGCAGCGGCAGCGCCGAAATGCCATCCATATCCGGCATTTCAATATCGAGCACGACCACATCGGGATCGACGCGAACGATCTGGTGGACCGCATCGAGTCCGGTCCGGATCGATGCCGCGACCGTCAGGTCCGGTTCGGCCTCGATCCAGCGGGAAATCAACCCGCGAATGACGGCCGAGTCATCGACCACCATGACGCGCAACGGCTCGTGCCGCTGTGCGGACGAGCCGTGAGGAGTCAAAACTGCAACGCTCATGAGATAACCAACTCTACGCAACCGAACGGCAACAACTTTACGCAACTCAATCCGGATGCAGCGCCCGCAGGCGGTGGTTCCAGCGCAGAGCTTAGATCAGACCGACTTCATGAAATTTCGCCGTGACGATTTCCTTGTCGAACGGCTTCATGATGTACTCATTCGCGCCGGCATGGAGTGCACGGGCGATGTGCGCGACATCGTTCTCGGTGGTGCAGAACACGACTTTCGGCTTGTCGCCGCCCGGCGTCATGCGCAGGTTACGGAGAAACTCGTAGCCATCCATCACCGGCATGTTCCAGTCGAGCAGGATGGCGTCCGGCATTCCGCGCTTGCAGACTTCCATCGCCTTTTCGCCGTCCTCGGCTTCGACGATCTGGAAATCCAGACCTTCCAGAATGCGCCGCGCGACTTTCCGGATGACGCTCGAATCGTCAACGATCAAACATGTCTTCATCTTAGCCTCTTTTTCTCAGTTCCCGTGTGGGCCGCCGTCACGGGACTGTTGTGCGTTACATCCCAGATTTTGATTAGGCCGCCAGCATGTCCGGATTGATTTCCAGAACGCGGTCGACGTCGAGAACCACCATCAATTGTCCTTCGAGCCGGTGAACCCCGCCCGCCAGCTTCGCCATGCGCGGATCGAGATTGACCGGATTCACCTCGCGGCTGTCATCCGCGAGCTTGAGCACTTCGCCGATGCTGTCGATCAGCAGGCCGTAGGATTCACCGCGCAGGTCGACACCCACCGCCATCGGCGGGCGGCCGTCGTCGATTTTCGCCAGACCGAGACGCGCGCGCATATCGATCGCGGTGACGATCCTGCCGCGCAGATTGAGAACGCCCGCGACGTCGGCGGACGCCAGCGGCACCCGCGTCAGCCGTTCAGGCATAAAGACGTCCTGAACGCGCGAAATCGGCAGTCCGAACAACTGGCCTCCGATCATCGCGGTGACGTATTCCGTGATCCCGAGATCGGCGCCTTCGGCGTTTGTATCCATTGTCATGTTCCTTACGCCGCCTGCTTGGTGTCGGCGGTCTGTTCCTTCAGAGCGGCGATCAGTCCGGGCCTGTCGAATTTCGCGACATAGTCATGGAAGCCCGCCTGACGGCCGCGTTCGATGGCCGCGGGCGAGACCAGCGACGAGAGCGCGATGATCGGCATGGCTTCGGTGCGCCGGTCCGCGCGGATCGCTTCGGCGAACTCGAACCCGTTCATTTCCGGCATCTCGATGTCGGTCAGGACCACGTCGAACTGGTGGCCCGAACGCAGCGCGGTCAGACCTTCCTGTCCGCTCTGTGCGACGGTGACGCGATAGCCGGCGGCCTTCAGCACCGGAGCCAGCATGTTGCGGAAGAATGCGGAGTCGTCGACCAGCAGCACGGTCTGGGCGCTTGCCGACGGGCGCATTTCCTTGCGGCTGAACCAGTCCGCGAACGCCATCGGCAGGAAGTGTCCGACGTCGATCACTTCGGTCGCCTGTCCCTTGACCACCGCCGAGCCGAGCACGCCATCGCGGGTGCTGGCGACCTCGATGCTCAACTGTTCCTCGACGATGTCGATGATCTCGTCGACCACAAGACCCATGGCGCGGCCGTCGTCGGCAAACACCAGGATCGGCTGAACGCCGTTCTCGCGGATCGACACGCCTTCGATCTCGACCAGCGGCATCAACTGCTCGCGGTACTGAACCATGTGGCGGCCGTTCGAGAATTCGATCTTCTCGATGGCGATCTCTTCCAGTCGCGTGACCAGTGCCAGCGGCACGGCCTTGGGCTGTGACGATCCGGCGCGGAACACCAGCAGGGAGGTGCGCTGGGCGTCGGAGTGCGCGCGCATCGACGCGTTTTCATCGGCGATTTCGCTGTGCGACGCAGCCGCGGTGCCGAGCGACTGGGCGATCCCGTTCGGATCGACGATCATGATCACCGCGCCGTCGCCGAGAATCGTATTGCCCGAG
>CALRLJ020000465.1:0-3019 GCA_943368635.1 Sediminibacterium ginsengisoli
ATTCACCGCAAGATTCAACAGCGCCATTTCCACCTGGTTGGCGTCGGCCTGAACGTGGCTGAGTTTCTGCGGAAAGTTCGTCTCAATCGATACCGAGGGCCCAAGAGATCTCTGCAGCAGATCGGTCATGCCGTGTACGAGGCCCGGCAAATCAACCGGTGCAAGGTTAAGGTCCTGACGCCGCGCGAAAGCCAGCATGCGCTGGGTCAGCGCGGCACCGCGCTGGGCTGCCTGAGTTGCATTGGAAATCAGCGTATTGATTCGATCGTCGTCGGGAAGCCGCCGGCTCACAATCTCAAGGCTGCCGAGTATGACCGTCAGCAGGTTGTTGAAGTCGTGCGCGATGCCGCCGGTCAGTTGCCCAATAGCCTCCAGCTTCTGCGAGTGCGCCAGCGCATCCCGCGTCTGTTCGAGAGCCTTCTGCGCATCCCTGCGCTCGGTAATATCGCGGGTAATCTTGGCGAAGCCGATCAGAACACCGGTATCATCGTGGATCGGATCGAGAATGACGTTGGCCCAGAACTGCGAGCCGTCCTTTCGCACGCGCCAGCCTTCCTTCTCGAAGCGGCCTTCGCGCAACGCTGTCGCCAGCGTATTCTGCGGTTCGCCCTTTTGCCTGTCGCTCTCGGAATAGAACCGGGAAAAGTGCTGGCCGATGATCTCACTGGCGCGATACTGCTTGATCCGCTCCGCGCCGGCGTTCCAGCTGCTCACGTATCCATTCGGATCGATCATATAAAGCGCGTAATCCGACACGCCCTGGACAAGCAACCGGAACTGCTCCTCCTGCTGCCTCAGACGGGATTCCGCCGCCCTGCGCTCGCTGAGATCGCGCGTAATCTTGGCGAAGCCGACAATTTTCCCGTCCGGCGAGAGGATCGGATCGATCACCACATGCGCCCAGAACCGGCTGCCATCCTTGCGAACGCGCCAGCCTTCGCTCTCGAACTTGCCTTCCCGCGCGGAGATTTCCAGCGCACGCGCCGGAAGCCCTGACCTGCGATCATCCTCGGTATAAAATTCCGAAAAATGACGGCCGATGATCTCTGAAGGGGTGTATCCCTTGAAGCGCTGCGCGCCGGCATTCCAGCTCGATACAATACCTTGCGGATCGAGCATATAGATCGCGTAATCAGTTACTGCTTCGATCAGCAGCCGGTATCGCCCCTCTAAAGTCAGGGACTCGTCGAACGGGTTTGCAGTGTCCGCAACGGTATCTTCGGATGCCATTCGTTATCCCACGCCAACCATCTCAAACGCCCTTGGTTCGGAATGGTTCCATTCGCGCGCGGCGGTTAGCCAAAGGTCGCAAAGCAACCCCGGCCCGGCTGCCGGGCTCAATTTCGTACGGCAAACAGCGGTGTGCGCAATGTCAGTTGTACCAGCGGCTGAGGTGTCCAAGCAGCCTCGACCGACAACCCGAACAGCCGGTTGTCGTTGTCGTCCATCCGCTCGAAATCGATCCTGAGCAGCGGCTGGGTGAAGGCCCTGGCCCTGATGATGCCGCCGCCAAGCTGCGCGCCGCCGAATGTCTGGACGCCGAAGCGGCCGGACAGCTTCCAGTTGTTGTCCCACTGATAATAGCCGCCGAGATAGCCGACGAAGGCGGGCTCCACTTTCGCCAACCCCGAGTCCACCCAGACAGCCGTCAATCGCGTCCCGGCCAGCAGTCCCTGCGTTTGATCTTCATTGAGTGCGTAATCGAGTTCGACCACCGTCTGGTTCGATGTGGAGGCCAGTCCCGGCGCGCTGGTGATCGAACGCGTCAGGGTCGAGATCACCGTCACGGTCGCGTTGTCCTGCCGGATGACGTCGGCGTTGAAACCGATATTCCAGCTGTCGAGCGTCATCGACGCCCATGGCGAAAAATCGGTCCGCGACGTACTGGCGCTGACGCCGCCATACACGGAGAGCCGGTCGGTAATGTCCACCGTCAGCGGCGCGTTCAGGGTTACGACCTGGGCCGCTGCCGGAATCGGCGAGACGAAATTCCTGAAGCCGATGGCCAGCGTACCGGGCGGCACGCTGGTGTATTGGGTATTGTAATCGAGGTAGATGTTCGGAATCCTGGAGCCCGCCTTGACCGGCTCGTCCGCGTCGTCGCTGGCGCGAGCGGAGTTAAAACAGGCGAACGCCGCGAGCAGGCCGAGCGTGGCACCGCAAAGCGGCGCGCAGCAAAGCCGGTGCTTATCGTTGCAATCGATCCTGTCCATCGCAATCCACTGACATGGGACGTATCCGCGAAAGTCCGGCAATGGTGCCGGTTTCCGCTTCCCATTTCAATGATTGTTGGAAGGACGCCTTGCTCAGTTCAGCGTCGCCTTGAGTGCTGTGGCGGCGGACGCGTAGCCGCCGCGCGCGCCATCGACGAAATGAAAATGATCGGGCCGCGATGCCGCCAGCGTAAAGCATGTCATCATCGCCGCATCCTGCCGGTGCAGGCCGTAACGCGCGGTGCCGGCGGAAGCCGCCGCCGCAAGGCGGCTTTCCAGCGCATCGGCCAATTCGGGCTTGCAGTCCAGCACCATGCGCAGGCCATCGTCATATTTCCGGAAATCTGAATTCTCCACCACCTGCTGCATGTAAACCTGCGGCACGAAGCCGCCCGCCGAAATGCCGAAACGAAGCAGCACATAAGCGAACAGCGTCATCGCGTGGACGCTGAGACGGCGCACGAACAACGGCCCGCCCCGCTGCGCCAGCGCTTCATATTGCGCACCCGCCACCGGCCAGCGCAGCGGTGGCCCGGCGCCCGGCACTGGCCGCCCTGCGCCGGGACTTCGCTCGACCAGCGTCACGATGTCTTCGATCAGCCGGCGAAACGCGTCGCTGTCGGCTGACGCAGGCACGATCAGCATCGACAGGATAAGACCACGCTCCGCCGGCATTTCGGAGAACCGGCACGACAATCCGGTGAGATCGGGATGCGCGCCCGACGGCGCCGGCGGCACGGTGAACTCACCGCGCTTCATCGCGGCTTCCGCCCACGCCAGCCCGCCGCCGGAAAACATCGCGTAGG